>JACDGQ010000773.1 GCA_013821615.1 Planctomycetota bacterium | reverse complement strand
CCTCATCGCCAGCGGCGCGCGCCGACGCGCCCTGCGCACCGCCTGGCTGGCGCGCGCGTATCCCATGCTGCTGCGCTGCCTGTGGCCCTGATCGCCCTCACCCGCTTGACCGTCGCCGACACCGTGCGCCAGCCGGTGACGTGGCTGATGACCGCGGTGTCGCTGGTCCTGCTCGGCCTGACCTACCTGTTCGGCGAGTTCAACTTCGAGGCCCAGGACCGCATGCGCATGATCGCCACCGCCGGCGTCGCGGTGGGGGTGATCAACGGCCTGTTCCTGGCCGTGGTCGGCGCCTCGCAGAGCGTCCACGACGAGCTCGCCAGCCGCACCGCCCTGACGCTCTTCGCCAAGCCGCTCAGCCGCGGCAGCTTCCTCTCGGGCAAGGCGCTGGGCATCTGGCTGACGGTGGCGGCCTCGGGCGCGGTGGTGGCGCTCGGCCACCTGCTGGTGCTGTGGCTGGCTTGGCGCTACGGCTTCGTCGACGAGCACAACCACGGCGGCAACCAGGAGACCCTGGTGCCGTGGGGCACGGTGCTGGCCGCCCACGCCCTGGCCCTGGCGCACAACGCCGTGCTGACCTGCATCGCCGCGGTGCTGGCCCTGCGCCTGCCGCTGACCGCCAACATCCTGGTGTGCTTCGCGGTGTTCGTGGGCTCGCACCTGCTCGCCGGCATGGGGCTGATGGGCGTGGTGGTGGTGCCGGCCCTGGCCCTGTACAACCTCGACGACAGCATCCAGCTGGCCGACCACCCTTTGACGCTTTCCTATGCCTTGACGGCCCTGCTCTATACCATCCTGCTCTGCGCCGGCTGGCTGCTTGCCGGGCTGGCGCTGTTCAAGCGCCAGGATATCGCTTGATCATCCTGCGCCCCTACACGAAGGTCTGAACGTGCGTTACGCATTCCTAGGCGACATCCACGGCAATACCGAAGCCCTCGAGGCGGTGTTGGCAGCGATCCGCGCCGAGAACATCGAGAAGATCGTCTGCCTGGGGGACATCGTCGGGTATGGCGCCGAGCCGGCGCGCTGCCTGGAGATGATCCGCGAGCTCAAGTGCGACGTGATCGCCGGCAACCACGACTGGGCCGCGGTCGGCAAGGTCTCGATCGACTGCTTCAACGCCTACGCCAAGGCCGCCGCGATCTGGACGCGCGAGCAGCTGACCGACGAGCAGAAGGACTGGATCCTGACCCTGCCGCTGACCCTGACCTACCCGGACTGCGCGGTCGCCCACGGCACCTTCCACCAGCCCGAGGCCTTCAACTACATCCAGACGGTGTTCGACGCGCAGCAGAGCTTCGAGTCGCTGCGCAAGCTCGGCGCCAAGCTCGGCTTCCTTGGCCACAGCCACGTGCCGGTCGGCTTCTTCGACACCGATCCGATCACCTACACGCTCGACGGCGACATCCCCATCGACGAAGAGATCTCGATCATGGTGAACGCCGGCAGCGTCGGCCAGCCGCGCGACGAGAACAACAAGGCGAGCTTCGCCGTGCTCGATTCGACGACCAAGCAGGTGACCATCAACCGCGTCGAGTACGACATCGATGCCGCGGCCAACAAGATCCGCGAGGTCGGCCTGCCGGAGATCCTGGCGGCGCGGCTGTATCAGGGCAAATAATCGGCGCACGACGGCGCGTCACGATCCCACGGCCCCGTTCCCAGGGCTCACTGCCTGGGCTAGCGGATGCCGCCTGCTCCGCAGGCTCGTGCGCCGGAATCACCGGGGATCGCAGCAGGAATCATGGCTGGCCTTCCGAAGATCAAATTTTGCGGATTCACCCGTGATGAGGACGTGCTCAATGCCGTCGATCTCGGTGTCGACGCCATCGGCCTCAACCTCGCGCGTGGGCCGCGACGCATCAGCGTCGCGCGCGCGGCCGAGCTCACCCGGCTGATCCCGCCCTTCGTCAGCGCCGTGGCGCTGTTCGTCGACGCCGATGAGCAGACCATCCTCGCCGCCATGCAGGCGACGCGCTGCACCGTGGTCCAGCTCCACGGCAGCGAGCCGCCGGAGCTGGCCGAGCGCCTGCGCGCGCGCTTCCCGGTGCTGAAAGCCTTCGCCGTGAGCGACGCGGCGAGTCTGGCGGCGATGCGCGGGTATCCCGCGGACGCCTACCTGCTGGATACCGCCGTGCCGGGCGTGGCCGGCGGCACCGGCGCCGCGTGGGACCACCGCC
>JACDGQ010000772.1 GCA_013821615.1 Planctomycetota bacterium | reverse complement strand
CTGCGCCGCCGCGGCGACCACCTGCTGCGCCCCGCCGACGACCGGCGCGAGGTAGTTGCCGAAGAAGTGCACGCCGAAGCCGAGCGGCGCCCACAGCACGCCGACCACCAGGCTGCCGAAGCCGAGGATGGTGATCGGCACCAGCATGGTCGCGGGCGATTCGTGGACGTGCGCCTTGGCCTCGTCGCTCAGGCGGCTCGGGCTCCAGAAGGTCAGGTACATCACGCGCGTCATGTAGACCGCGGTCAAGAAGGCGGTGGCCGCGGCGATCGCGCCGATCACCGGCGCGAAGTTGGCGCCGGCGAAGAGGCGCTCGAGGATCAGGTCCTTCGACCAGAAGCCCGAGCCCCCGGGCAGGCCGATGATCGCGAACCAGCCGCAGAAGAACCACGTGTACGTGATCGGCATGAGCTTGGCCAAGCCGCCCATCTTCCTCATGTCCTGCTCGTGGTGCAGGCCGTGGATGACCGAGCCGGCGGCGAGGAACAGGGTGGCCTTGAAGAAGGCGTGGGTGAAGACGTGGAACAGCGCCACGTCGAAGGCGCCGACGCCGGCCGCCATGAACATGAAGCCGAGCTGGCTGACCGTCGAATAGGCGAGCGCCTTCTTGATGTCGGTCTGCACCAGGCCGGCGACCGCGCCCCACACCGCGGTGACGCAGCCCACCACCAGCACCCACTGCAGCGGGGTGAGGCCGAGGACGGTGACGGTGGCGTGCGCGTAGAGGTCGGAGAGGCGCGCGAGCAGGTAGACGCCCGAGGTCACCATGGTCGCGGCGTGGATCAGCGCCGACACCGGCGTCGGGCCGGCCATGGCGTCGGGCAGCCAGGTGACCAACGGGATCTGCGCGCTCTTGCCGGTGCAGCCGAAGAAGATCAGCAGCGCCGCGGCGCTGATCAGCCCGCCCTGGGCGGCGATCGCGGCGACGCGGCCGCTGGTGCCGTCCTGGAACCACACCGCGATGTCACGGTAGTTCAGGCTGCCGTGGCCGTCGCTGTTGAGGACCATGAACAGCGCGAAGGCGCCGAGCAGGAAGCCGAGGTCGCCGATGCGGTTGACCACGAAGGCCTTGCGCGCGGCATCGTTGTACTCGTTGTTGGTGCTCCAGAAGCCGATCAGCAGGTACGAGCACAGGCCCACCCCCTCCCAGCCGAGGAAGGTCGCCGGCAGGCTGTCGCCGATGACCAGGGTGATCATCGAGAACATGAAGAGGTTGAGATAGGTCATGAAGCGCGCGAAGCCGCGGTCGCTCCACATGTAGCCGATCGAGTAGACGTGGATGAGCGTGCCGATGCCGGTGACGAACAGCAGCATCATGCTGGTCAGGCGGTCGAAGAGCAGGCCCAGGGTCAGGGTGAAGTTGAAGGTGCCGGTCGACACGCCGAACCACTGCCAGAGGTCCTGGGTCAGCGCGACGTTGCCGCCCTGCAGCTGGTTGAGGCGGATGGTCGCGACCACGGTCAGCACGAAGCTCAGGCCGGGCATCAGCACCGCGATCAGCGAGACGAAGCCGCGGCTCGGACCGCTCAGGCTGCGCGCCGCGCCGAGGCTCAGCATGCCGTTGATGAGCGCCCCGAGCAGGGGCAGGAAGGGGATGAGCCAGAGCAGCTCGAACGTGGACTTCACCGGCTTATTCCTTCATGTCCGCGTAGGCGTCGCTGTCGAGGGTGTCCCGACCGCGGAAGATGCAGATCACCATCGCGAGGCCGACGCAGGCCTCGGAGGCGGCGATGGCGATGATGAACACCGGGGTCAGCTGCCCGGCGATCGAGGCATCGCCGGCGAAGGTGCGGCTGAAACCGAGGAAGCTGAGGTTGACCGCATTGAGCATCAGCTCGACGCCCATCAGCAGCAGGAAGAGGTTGCGGCGCGCCAGCACCACGGCGATGCCGAGCGCGAACAGCACCGCGGCCAGGGTCTGGACCTGGAAGGGTTCGATGTGGTTCATCAGTGGTGCTCCTCGGCCGGGATCTCAGGCGGGGGGCTGTCGAGGTTGCGCTTGGCCAGCACCACCGCGCCCACCACCGCGGCGAGCAGCAGCACGCCGATCAGCTCGAAGAGCAGGTAGTAGCCGGGGCCGGCGCGCGAGAAGTCGAACATGGTGGCCGCCATGGTCGCGACCTCGCCGCGCACCGCGCCGGCCGCCACCGGGGTGCGCTCCCCGACCGCGCCGACCAGCGC
>JACDGQ010000771.1 GCA_013821615.1 Planctomycetota bacterium | reverse complement strand
GCCGTAGACCTTGTCGATCTGGTCGAGCGCGGCCTCGAGCGCCTTCTTCTTCGCCGGATCGGCGGCGTTGGAGAGGTTGTGGTTCTTCTCCGGCTTCTCGTCGGAGCGGGAGGACTGGCGGGAGGAGGCGGCTTCGGGGGGGCTCATGGGGGTTGGTCCTGGTATGATGTGGGTTGCGGTAGGTGGAATGGAGTGAGCTGGCGGGCCGCGCGGGGCGTCGACTGCGATCCTCGCAGCGCGCCGTGCGCGTCAACGCTGGCGGCTCAGACGATGGTGCGGTACACGAAGCACAGCGGGCCGACGATCTGCACTTCGTTCGCGGTGGCCTTCGAGACGATGCGCGGCTGGTACTTGGGATTGGCGGCGATGAGCTCGATGCGGTCGGGATAGTAGCGCACGCGCTTGAGCGTCGCCTCGCCGTCGACCACCACCGCGGCCACCTGGTTGTCGGCGACCTTGCCTTCGGCCTGGATGACCGCGTAGTCGCCATCGAGGATGCCGTCATCGATCATCGAGTCGCCGCGCACCTGCAGGGCGAAACGACCCGGCGAGGGCTGGATGTCTTTGAGGTAACCGGCGTGCTGCTCGCTGGCCAGGATCGGGACGCCGGCGGCGATCGCGCCGATGACGGGCACGCCCTGGCGGCCGGGGGAGCGGTTGATCGCGGCCCAGCCGGTCTCGGTCAGGCGGACGTTGCGCTTCTTCTCGCGATCGGCGGCGAGCAGGCCCTTGCGCACCAGGGCTTCGACGTGCTTGCTGACCGCGGAGGGGAAGGCGTAGCCGAAGGCCTCGGCGACTTCGGCACGGCTGGGTTGGTGGCCGGAATCCTCGGCATCGGCGAAGTAGGCGAGGATCTTGGACTGCTGGGGGGGGAGTTGGCGGCTCATGGAGCTGCTTATGGGGCATTACGAACCGTTGTCAATATGGACTCTGGGAGAGAGAGTCCGGAAGTCCGCAGGTCCGGGAGTCCGGAAGTCGGACAGCCGGACGGCCGGACGGCCGGACAGCCGGACAGCCGGACAGCCGGACAGCCGGACAGCCGGACAGCCGGACAGCCGGACAGCCGGACGGAGAGGAGAGCGGCGTATGCCTTGTCCTGTGGTCAAAGCGGCGATGGTTCCGCGCCTCAGGCTCTCCCTATCGCGCAAGGAGCCAAACGCGGGCCGTCGCACCTCTGCGTTTTCGGTTGTCGATTTCCGGACTCCCGGACTTCCGGACCCCCGGACCCTCTCTCACGGCACCCGCAATTTCCGCAGCCACTCGATCATCTTGTCCGTGGCCAGCGAGTGGTGCTGCGGGCGCGACAGCAGGCGGATGGTGCGTGCGACCTTGAGGTCGCGGATCGGCGCGCTGCCCAGTTCGAAGCCCTGGATACAGCCGTCAGGGATGATGCCCAGGCCGAGGCCGGAGCGCACCATCGCCTTGATCACCTCGACGTTCGCCAGCTCCATCACCGGTGCGAAAGGCAGGCCGGCCTTGGCGAAAGCCTGGTCGAGCAGGGTGCGCACGGTCAGGCCCTTGGCGAAGGTGACGATGCGGCGGCGTGCGAGTTCGGCCATGCTGGTGGGCACGTCCTTGGCCGGCAGGTTGGTCGGGAAGGCGATCATCAGCGGATTCTGGAAGAGCCGCTCAGAGGACAGGCGCGGGTGCTCGGTGGTGCAGACCGCGACGTCGAGCTCGTCGGCCAGGATCATCGCCATCAGCTGCGGGCTGGACTGGCAGACCACCTCGACCTCGATGCGCGGGTTGGCCTGGATGAAGCGCGAGAGCAGCGGCGGCAGCACGTAGATGCCGATCGAATCGACGGTGCCGAGTCGCACCTTGCCGCTGACTTCGCCGTGCAGGCTGCGCACCCGCTCCGGCAGCAGCGCGAGGTTGCTCAGCACCTCGCGCGCGCCCTCGGCGAGGATCTCGCCGGCGGGGGTGAGGTGCGCGCCCTGCGGTGTGCGCTCGACCAGCACCGCCTTGAGCTGGCGTTCGAGATCCTGGATCTGCCGGGTGATCGACGGCTGGGTGAGCCCGCGCGAGCGCGCAGCGGCGCTGAGGCTGCCGTGCTCGGCGATGGCAAGGAGGCTGGCGAGGGCGTGCGGCGAGAGGTCGGGGACGGTCATACGTTTAGCGTATCGCGTGCTTGGTGGCTGGGAAGGCGTACAGCGTGCGGAGTGCGGAGTGCGGAGTGCGCGCA
>JACDGQ010000770.1 GCA_013821615.1 Planctomycetota bacterium | reverse complement strand
GGCCACTTGCCGGCGATGCGCTGCGGAATCCGTGCCGCGGCTCGTACCGCTGTCGCGCGCCGGTGGCACCGGCAGGCCGCCGCTGACGCGGCCGGGCTGCGCCAGCTCCCATTGCAGCTGACCGTGAAGCATGAGGTGCTCGATGTACAGGCGGCGCGCGGCCGGATCGTGGCGCAGGCGCGCATTGAGCGCGCGGCCCTCGGCCTCGCTCGGCGCTCCGGCGACAACGGCCGCGATCTGCTGCTCGAGCAGCTCGTCCACGTGCTGGTCCGAGGTGGCGTCGCTCATGCGGGGCTCGTCGGGATGCCCGCGCCCGCCAGGCTGCGGCGGATGCACTCGAGCAGGTTGCCGCGGATGCGATGGATGGTGACGCGCACGGTCGGCTCGGACTGCCCGCGCGCGCTGGCGATCTCGGCGACGCTCTGCTCGTCGAAGTAGAAGCGCTGGAGGAGTTCGCGCTTGCGGTCGCCGAGCTTCTCCATGCAGCCGCGCAGCGCGCCGAGACGCTCGTCAAAGGCGCCGAAGACCTCGACCGCCTCGGTGGCGAGGGCGCCCATCACCTCGTCGTCGAAGAGCGGGCGCAGTTCGCGCCGGCGTTTGCGGTAGTAGGTCATCGCCTGGTTGAAGGCGATGCGGCAGGCCCAGGCCAGGAAGTTGGTGCCGGGCGTGAAGGTGTCCGCCTTGCGCAGGATGGCGAGATTGGTCTCCTGCAGGATGTCATCGGCCTCGGCCGGCGAGGGCACCAGGGTCAGCACGTAGCCGTACAGGCGCCGCTGACCGCTGGTCAGCTCCTTGATGATGTCGGCGGGGGCGTCGCTCATGGTGCGCTCGAGGGCCGGCGTGCGGCGGGGGTCGGGAAGGCCGTCGGCATATACGACGTTAACGCATGGGTGGATGGTGCCGTTAACACCCGTCCGCCGTGCGCTGGACAGCGCGGCGGAGCCTCGGAAGCGATAGTGTAACCATTATCCCCAAAATGGCTTGCATATCGTGCATCCGGTCGGTTCGAGAGTGAGCGCCCCCTCCACCAGTGCCGGGGCGGCGGCTTGTGTTCATTCGCGTGCACATCTACCCTGCGCCTCCTCAACCCTGGAGCTCGACATGAAACCAGTATCCTACCTGATCGCCTGCTGCGCCACTGCCGCCCTGGGCCTCGCCCTCAGCAGCTGTGGGGACAGCGCCGCGCCCGAGACCGCGATTGGGGCCAAGCCTGCGTCCAAGAGTGCCGTCCACCAGGCCGCGCCCGGCACCGCGCTGAAGCTGGCCTTCATCACCAACAACAGCAGCGAGTTCTGGAAAATCGCCGAGAAGGGCGTGCAGAAGGCCAACGCCGAACTGAACATCAATGTCGAGATGAAGCTGCCCGAGACCGGCAAGGTCGAGCAGCAGAAGAAGATCATCGAGGATCTGGTCAGTCAGGGGTACAACGGCTTCGCCATCAGCCTGATCTCGCCTGCGGACGAGACCCGCGACATCGACAAGGCCGGGCAGCAGCTCAACGTCATCACCCACGACTCCGACGGCCCGCAGTCCAAGCGACTGGCTTACATCGGCACCAACAACTTCGAAGCCGGCAAGGTCCTCGGCGAGGCGCTCAAGAAGGCCATGCCGAACGGCGGCAAGATCGCCGCCTTCGTCGGCACGCTGGCCGCCGACAACGCCAAGCAGCGCCTCGAGGGCATCAAGAAGGCCATCGCGGGTAGCAACCTGTCCGTCGCGGTGACGAAGGAGGACGCCAAGGACATGACCAAGGCGCGCACCAACGTCGAGGACGTGATCAACGCCAATCCCGACATCACCGCGCTGGTCGGTCTGTGGTCGTACAACACCCCGTCGATCGTCGCCGCGGTGGTCGCCAGCAAGAAGACCGGCCTGACCGTCGCCGGCTTCGACGAGGAGGACGGCTCCCTGCAGGGCATCGCCGATGGCGTGGTCAGCTTCACCGTGGTGCAGAAGCCCTTCGAGTTCGGCTACCGCTCGTCGAAGCTGCTCTTCGAGCTCTGCACCAAGGGCGAGGCCGCCCTGCCCGCCGAGCCGATCATCGACACCGGCGTCGAGGTGGTGACCAAGGACACCGTCGCCGATTTCCAGAAGCGCCTCGCCGATCTGAAGAAGTGAACGGCGGGCTGCCATCCGCCCCGAGGGCGGATGGCGGTCAAGCCCCCCCCCCGCGTCTCGCTGCTCGTAGC
>JACDGQ010000769.1 GCA_013821615.1 Planctomycetota bacterium | reverse complement strand
GGCCTCGAGCGCGCGCAGTTCCTCGTCGGGCGCGTCGCTGGCGGTCAGCAGCAGGCAGGCGGTGAGGCGCATGGCGCGGTCCTGGCGCAGGCGCCGGATCACGGTCAGGCCATCGATGCCCGGCAGCATGCGATCGACCACCGCCACCGCCGGGCGCTGCGCGGCGGCGCGTGCGAGACCCTCCTCGCCACTCGCGGCGACCACCACCGTCAGGCCGGCGGCGCGCAGTTCGGCCGCGAAGCGCGCGCGGAAAGTGGCGCTGTCGTCGATGACCAGCACCGTGGCGACGCGCGCCGCGATGGGCTGGCGGGCCGCGACCAGGGTGCGCGCGCGGTTCACCACGTAGGCGGGATCGTAGGGCTTGCCGACGTAGTCGTCGGCGCCGGTGCGCAGACCACGCACGCGGTCGCGCACCTCGGCCTCACCCGACAGAATCATCACCGGCAGGATGGCGGTCAGCGGATCGTCACGCAGCGCGCGCAGCAGGCCGATGCCGTCGCCGTCGGGGAACTGCACGTCGAGGACCACCAGCGCGAAAGCGGCCGCGGCGAGCGCCTCGCGCGCCGCGGCCAGCGTGGCGCAGGTGGTCACGGCGAAGCCGGCGGCCGCGAAGTGCTCGGCGAGGTCCATGCGCACCGTCAGGCTGTCGTCGATGACCAGGACGGCAGGGATCATGGGATTGCCGGGGCGGCGCCCTGGACCAGGCGGGTGAGCTCGGCGGCGATGCTGCCGAGCGGCAGGACGCGGCCGGCGGCACCGATCTCGCAGGCCTCGCGCGGCATGCCGAAGACCACTGAGGTGGCCTCGTCCTGGGCGATAGTGGTGGCGCCCGCGTTGCGCATCGCGAGCAGACCCTGCGCGCCGTCCCGCCCCATGCCGGTGAGCAGGCAGCCGATGGCGCGCGCACCGAGCGCGGCGAGCGAGGAGAACAGCACGTCGACCGACGGCCGGCAGGAATGCTGCGGCGCGTCATCGATCAGGCGCAGGCAGCCGCCCTGCAGCACCAGGTGGCGATCCGGCGGGGCGATGATCACGCGCCCGCCGCCGCTTGGCAGCGGCTCGCCGTCGACCGCGTTGGCGACACGCAGCGGCGTGTGCTGATCGAGCCAGCGCGCGAAGCCGTCGCCGAACGGCGCGCCAATGTGGATCACCGCCAGGATCGGCACCGGGAAGGCGGCATCCAAACCGCCGAGCAGGCGCACCAGCGCGCCCGGGCCGCCGGTCGAGGTGCCGATGGCCACCGCGGCGAAGCTGCGCGCCGCCTGCTGGCGGCGGATGGCATCGGTCGACGGAGTGCGCACCGCCAGGCGCCCACGCAGGTGGGTGATGACCTTGATGCGCGAGACCAGCTTGGTGCGCGCGATCAGACGGCGCTCCCAAGCGTGCCCGGGCTCGGTCCCGGTGGGCTTCTCCAGCACCTCGAGCGCACCCGCGGCCAGCGCCGCGTAGGTCTGGAAGTGCTCGCCGCGGTTGTCGGCGGCAGAGACCACCAGGATCGGCGTGGGCTGGTGCGCCATGACCTGCTCGGTGACCGTCAGGCCATCGACACCCGGCAGCACCAGGTCGAGGGTGATGACGTCCGGGCGCAGCGCGCGGCACAGGGCGATGGCGGTCTCGCCGTCGGCGGCCTCGCCGACCACCTCCAGTTCGGGATCCGCGGCGAGGACCTCGACCAGGTGCCGGCGCACGGTCTGGGAATCCTCGACGACCAGGACGCGGATGCGCGGCACGGTCAGCCCACCAGCCCGCGGATGATCTCGAGCAGCCGGTTCTGGTCGAACTCGGACTTGACGAGGTAGGCGTGCGCGCCGGCCGCCGTGCCGCGGGCGCGGTCCTCGGGCGTGTCGCGCGAGGTCACCAGGATGGCCGGCACGCGGCCCAGGCGCGGATCCGCGCGGGTGCGCGCCACGAAGGTGTAGCCATCCATGCCGGGCATCTCGACGTCGACCACGAAGACAGCGTAGTCGCGCCGCGCCGCCATCGCCAGCCCCTGTTCGGCCGAGGCGGCGACCTCGACCTCGTAGCCGGCCGCCTCGAGGATGCTGCGCTCGAGCGCGCGCGTGGTGAGCGAGTCATCGATCACCAGCACGGGCGCGCGGCGCGGGGCGGACGGGCGGTGGCCGCGCGCGCCGTACCACGCGCGCACCGCCTGGACCGTCCCCGGCGCGTCCAGCACCAGACGCGGGCCACCAC
>JACDGQ010000071.1 GCA_013821615.1 Planctomycetota bacterium | reverse complement strand
GCAGGATCTGAGGTCACGCACCATGTTCGGGACCCGGTCTGTGCCTGACCGTGGATGAGGACAGTGCGGAGCGCCGTACATGACCGGGTTTCACCGCATGCGACATGGCTGGGCCTGTGCCGCCCGCTCCGCGGGCTCCGATCCTCATGAATGACCGAGGTTCCCAGGGCTCCCGCCCTGGGCTACGATGTGTCGCCCGCTCCGCGGGCTTCGGACTGGACTGGGCAGATAATCCGGTCGGAGCCAGAGTGCTGCGACTTGTGGGTAATGAGCAGGGCGTTGCCCTGGGCTGGGATTGGGCCGCGCCTGCGGCGCTCTGGACAACGAGAGCCGATCGCTGGAGGGAGTGACATCCCGCACCCTGGCCCGAGCCGGATCATGGTTTCCGACGACACTCACACCCTATGATTGCGGGTGTCTGCGTTTCCAAAGGCGAACGTGCAGCGGACGATTGCCCATGGTCGCGAGGAGAATTCGTCCATGAATACCACTGTCCGGATCATCCTGCTCGCGTTCCTAGCGACGGGAGCCCAAGCGGAGATTGCAAAAGGCAACGTTTTCACCCTCGATCCGCAGGCCCAAATCTACGTGGCTGCGGGTGAAATCATCATCGATGATCGGACCACGAAGATCCGTACCAGGATCGGTCATACCGCCAGTGGCGATGTCCTGGTCTACGATCTCTTCACCAGAGCGACCGGCTTGCCGGATCGCAAGAACATGGTCCAGCTTTCCCTACGCTGGTCCCTGACTGGTGCGGAATATGCCGCACTGGCTCCGACCATGCCATCCCAGACCCCGGTTCTCGGCAAGAACGAGGTCATTCCCGACGCGGATTTCGACGCGATCCAGGGCCCCGACATCAAGGAATTGCATCCTTCACGACCAGCTCCCTGATGAGTGGTCCACCCTGGGGCACGCGGGAAAGGAAGAACCCCTGGCGCTGATCAGCGCCAGGGGCGTTCAGGATGCGAAAAGATCGCCGGTTCGCTGCGGCCGGCTCAATCGCGGCGGTTGTGCCGGATGTCCCGGCGATCGCGGCCCATCTCGCGCTCGTCGCCCCGGACATCCCGGCGGTCCGCATGGATGTCGCGCGTGTCGCGTCGCTCATCGTGGCGATCCCCGCGCCGGTCGGCGCGGTCCGCGCGGATGTCAGCACGCATGGCCTGGGCACCGGCCTTGTCGCCGTCCTTGCGGTCGGCGTGCAGTTCGCGCTCGTCCTTGCGGATCTCCTGGGTGTCGGCGTGGGCATCGGCACGATCCGCATGACGATCGGCCTTATCCGTGCGGATGTCCTGGCGGTCGGCATGGATGTCGGCGCGATCGGCGTGGATGTCGGCGCGATCCGCTCCGCTGCTCTCGGCGAAGGCGGCGGGGGCTAGGGCGATGATGGCGGCGATGGAAGGCAGGATGCGGGTGAGGTGCATGGGAGGCGTCCTTGGGTAGGGGTGACGCCGGCATCATACACACGCGTATGGGCGGAGCCCTTGTAGGAAGCGCCAACACTCCGGGCGGAAGGGGCGGCGCAGTTCGGCAAGCGTGTAGGAAACCAACACACGCAGCTGCACGGAGGCGGGCACACCCCCACCGCCAGTCAGCTTCGTCCGCCTCGCCAGGCAAGCCGGGTGGGCCGTCGCGGTGTGCCCACTCGGCTTGCTCACCGTGACCGACCCCCGCGCCCGTCAGCTGTGCGAGGCAGCTGGTAGGACGCGGCCTGAGGCAGCGCTAGGAATCGTGCCAGGACCAGTGATGATCGCCGCGGATCCGCCGCCCTGCCAACGCTGGGACATTCCATGCCGCACCCTGACTTCGCAACCATGCTCCTTGCTTCCGGGCTGCTGCTCGCCGGTTGCCAGGATCGCCAGGCGCTGCGCCTCGACGAACTCAGAACCTCCACGGTCGTCGGCGCGATCGGGATGCCGCTCGGTACCTGCTACGCTGTCACCGCCGAGGTCGTGCCCGATCCCGCGGGTAAGGATGACGACCGCTACAGCCTGGCCATCACCGAGATCGATGGCCGGCCGATCTCACGCCTGGGCATGGGCTATCACGTCATGCCCTGGGTGAAGACTTTCGTACCGAACGACGTGTTCGACGCCGACCGCAAGCTGAACCCGCAGCAGGACCACAGCGGTGCGGACGGCAAGCACCGGCCGCGCACCCTCACCAGCGCGGAGATCGCCGAGATGAACTCCAAATATGTCGGCATCGTCTTCCACCTGGTCGTCTATGAGACGGCGCAGTTCTCGGGCATCCCTGACAATCCCAGGGGCTACACGTTCGACGCCTGGCAGGACGCGGGCTACGCACTCCATGACGAGCTGATCGTGATCCGGGACCTTGGTGAGAAGCAGGACGCGTCCCAGTGAAACGCACGCATCCCCAGACCGCGGCGCGACTCCTGCTCTGCCCCCTGCTCGCTGCCCTGCTCATCATCCCGGTCGGCTGTGGACAGGGCAGGGCGGACAACGAACCGGCAAACCTCAGCATCACCGTCGACAAGAGCTTCGTGAAGCGCCAGTCCCCCTACACGATCTGGCCGCGTGGAGAGGACTCCTTGTTCGCCTCCTCCAGCAGCAGTGGACATGGCGGCAGCGGGCATGGCAGCGGGGACTGGCATTTCAGCGGCAATGATGATGGAGTGATCGTCCTGATCGCGGTATTGGTCGCCGCGGTGCTGATCGCCGAGACCGCCGATGTGACCTACCACAACATCCACGGCCTGCAGTTGACGATGAGCATCGAGGGCGAAGGCGTCTACCAGTCCTTCCCGCTGCGCTGGGGCGAGAACCGGCTGCAGCTCTCGCAATTCTCGTTGTCCCGACTTTCCGACGGCACTGCGGCCCTGTTCCTGATCGGCAGCGGCACACGCCACCTGCGCCTGCGCCTGCCCACGGCCGGACTCGACTGGGAGCGCGAGACGCACGCCATCGCCTTGACGGGCTCCGGCGAACTGATCGCCGATGGGCGGGCGGTGGCGATGCCGGTGGCGACCGGTGATGACTCCCGCAGAAACGGTCCACGCCCCTGACCAGCTCGGATCGCACGAGCGCGCACCTGGTGCGCCTGGACGAGTCCGGACCGCCGCCAGTGCAGGAAGGTGGCACCTGCTGATTGCGGAAGCCCGGCCGCCTCGGATCGTCCGCACCCGCACCACCGGGAGATGCCATGGGATCCGCCTACCTGTTCCTGCTCGCAGCGCACAGCCTGTGGCGCTGGGTGGTGCTCGGCACCGGCCTGCTTGCCATCATCGCAGCCTGGCGGCGCGCCGCTGGCAGCCATACCGCCAGCGCCGGGCGGTTGGCCACGCTGTGGATGATCGCGGTCGACCTCCAACTGGTCTTCGGCGTGGCGCTGTATGCGCTTAGTCCCCTGCCGGGTCCGACGGCGGGTCAAGGTGGCGAGGCATTCTTCCTGCGCGTCATCCATCCTGCGGTAATGCTGGTCGCCCTCGGGCTGGTGCATGGCGCCAAGATCCTCGGCAAGCGCGGCCGTCCCCGCACCGCAGCGGTCATGGCCACCATCGCGCTCATCGGCCTCGCTGCCGCCGTGCCCTGGTCGCGGCCGTTGCTGCGCTGGTGAACGTCGACACCGCCATCGCTTGGGCTGCAGCGTCGCTGTAACAGGCGTGGGGACAAACCATCCTGCCGTGCTCGCCAGCTTCATTGCGCTTTGCAGTGCGCGGTGATCGCAGGTGTGGCACAGCCGTCAAAGCGGACCCAGCTCCTTCTCGACTTGTGGCGTGTGCTGCCTACGCTCAACGGTGGTTCATCCGCACCCATCTGGAAAAGGGACACCATGGCCGCGCCCGAAATCCTCATGATTGAAGACCGCAAGGATGACCGCGACCTGTTTGAGGCCGCGGTGCTCGCGAGCGGTCTGAATGCCACCGTCACCCACGCGAGCGACGCCACCGCGGCGGTGGTGCGGCTCAACCGCCTGGGCGGCTACGCCGGCAAGCCTCTGCCGGCCCTGGTCGTCCTCGACCTCGGCCTGCCTGGTCTGAAGGGCAAGACCCTGCTGCAGGTCATCCGCACTGCGTATAACCCTCGCGAAGTGCCGCTGGTCGTACTGACCGGCTCGCACCGTCCTGACGATGAGCTGGCCTGCTCGTCGTGGGGCATCAGCGCATTCATGATCAAACCACAGGACTTTGCCGAACTGGTGCGCTGGGTGAAGTCCTTGGAGCGTTACCTGCCGAGCAGCGATGAGAGTGGAGATGAGCGCAGGCGGGTGGCGGGGGTGGTGAACGAGGCGGGGGGAAAGCCGCTCGATTCCCAGCGATTATAGTGTTTATTATGCCGTGAACGATGCTGGCTTGAATGATCTTGCAGAAGTCTTAACAGGTGGCTCGACCAGGTGGCCCGCGATGACCGTGAATCGCATCCGCGGCAGCGGCTCGGCGCGCAGCTGGTTCATCCTCGCCGGCCACAGCCCGGCGCCTCTGCCGCTGCGCGTGACCGAGATCGGCGCGTCGTGGTGGCCGCGGGGCGAGGTCTGCGCGCGGGCGTGCTCGCCGATCATGGCCATCGAACTGGTGCTGCGCGGGACGATCCATCTCGATCAGGATGGCGCGAGCGCGGAGATCGGCGCGGGCGAGGCCTTCGTGCTGCGGCGCGGCGCACGGCACCGCTACCGCGCGCTCGGCGGTGCGGTGCACAAGGTCTACCTCGGTGTGGCCGGCCCCCTCGCCGACGACGTGGTCGGACGCCTGCCATCGCGCGTGGCGTGGCGCGATGCGCACCGTGCCCAGACGTTGTTCAGCGGACTGCGCCGGTTGTTCATGCGCGCACGCGGCGACTGGCACGCGCAGGCGTCCGCGCTCGCCTACCAGCTGCTCGTCGAGCTGCTGCTGTCCAGCCAGGCGGCGCGCGGCGAGGCAGTGCTGCATCCGGCGGTCGTACGCGTCCTGCCGCTGCTCGAAGGACGCGCCGGACGCGCGTTGTCGACCGCGGACCTGGCGCAGCGCGCCGGGGTCAGCGCCGCGCACCTGAACCGCCTGTTCCGCGCCGGTCTGCAGACCACGCCGCAGCGCTATGGCCTGCTCCACGCGATGCGCCAGGCGCAGGCCCTGCTGCTCGGATCCGACCGGCCGAGCAGCGCCATCGCACGCGAGCTGGGCTTCACCCCGCTCTACTTCAGCGCCGCCTTCCGCCGCGTGGTCGGGATGCCGCCCAGCGTCTTCCGCGCCCGCCACCGCTGAGCCGGCGCCCCAACCTCGCAGCTTCGAAGCTCGAAGCTCGAAGCTCGAAGCTCGAAGTTCGAAGTTCGAAGTTCGCCGTGCGCGTTTCACGCATGCCCATGTCAGAGATTCGCGACTGTCCAGGGCGTGGACGATGCTACCTTGAAGCCATCGTTCCGGAGCTGGTCCATGCCGATCGCGTCGCGTCTCCAGATGTCCGCTGTCCAACCGACCGCGGTCGGACGGTTGGTGATCCTGGCCTGCACGCTGGCCCTGGCCGCCGCGCTTCCCGGCGCAGAGGAGGTGCAGCTCTCCACGCTCGACCTCAGCTTGGCCCAGCAGGGCTGGGGCTCGCCCGGCATCGACCGTTCGGTGGAGGGTCGCCCCATGCACATCGGCGGCATCCCCTTCGCCCACGGCTTCGGTACGCACGCGCCCTGCGAACTCCAGGTCGCGCTCGCCGGCGGCAGCAGTCGCTTCACCGCCAGCGTCGGCGTCGATGACGAACAGGGCGCCACGGGCCGCAACGGCAGCGTCGAGTTCACCATCAGCGGCGACGGCAAAGAGCTGTGGCGCAGCGGCGTGATGCATGGCGGCGACCCTTCCAAACCGGTGGATGTCGAGGTCTCCGGAGTGCGCACGCTGATCCTGGCTGTTGGCAATGGTGGCGATGGCAACGGCGGCGATCACGCCGACTGGGCAGATGCGAAGTTTCAGGTCGTCGGCAACCGTCCCGAGACCATCTCAGCACCGCCGCACGTGCGCTGGCGCCTGGCTGAAAAGTCCAGCATCATGTGGGATGTCGCAGCGGATCGCACCCCCGAGCACGACGACTTCCTCGAGCAGGGCGGCCGTCTCGCCGGTCAGGTGGTCGAGTATGCGGTCAGCGGCGAACGCGGCCTGCGCATCGCGCGCAGCCTGGTGTGGCCATCGCTACGCATCCCGCCGAACAACACCCACAGCAGCCTCATCCACCACTACGGTCGCGAGGCCGAGCCGGCGATCAGCGTCGACGGTGCCCCGCTCGGCGAACTGCGCGTGACGCGGGTGGTGTTGGATGGCACCCTGACTTTCCATGCCACCGCGCAGGCCGGGCTCGTGATCACGCGCTGCACCTTCCCGACCACCAGCGCGCGCACCGCCCTCGACCGCTGGACCCTGCGCAACACGGGAACCGCCCCGGTGACGGTGGCGGTCGCGCCGCTGGCGCTCCGCGACGAGGTGCGCGGGCCGTATGGCCTGAACATCATGGAGGTCGTCCACGATGCGCCCACGAGCACCGTGCTCGCGCCCGGCCGGTCCCTGGATTTCGCGGTGCGCTTCAGCGCGCACCTTGACGGCGAGGCGACCGGCGCCGTACCGGATGCCGCCGTCGAGGAGGCCGCGCGCCGCGCCTTCTTCGCCGGCCTGCAGCAGGCACTGCGCCTGGAGACCCCCGATCCGGTCCTCGACCACACCTTCGCCATGGCCAAGCTGCGCGTCGCCGAGGCGATCAACGCGACGCGCGGCGGACTGATGCTCGCGCCCGGGGGTCTGGCGTATTACGCCGCCACGTGGTGCAACGACAACGTCGAGTACGCCGGCCCGTTCTTCCCGTTCCTGGGCGACGACGGCGGCAACCAGGCCTCGCTCGACACCTACCGCGGTTACCGGGCCTACATGAAGCCCGACTACCACCGCATCCCCTCGTCGATCGTCGCCGAGGGCACCAGCTTCTGGGACGGCGCCGGCGATCGCGGCGACGCGGCGATGTACGCCTACGGCTGCGCGCGCTTCTGTCTGGCGCGCGGTGACCGCACCCTGGCCGAGGAGTTGTGGCCGGGCATCGTCTGGTGCCTGGAATACTGCCGTCGACAAACCGGACCGGACGGTGCGATCCGCTCCGACCACGACGAGCTCGAAGGCCGCTTCCCGGCTGGAGCGGCAAACCTCTCGACCATCAGCCTGTGCTATGGCGGCCTGCGCTCCGCGGCGGATCTTGCCCGCGCCCTGGGTCGGACCGCCGAGGCCGCCGACTACGACCAGCGCGCCGTGGGTGTGGCGCAGGCCATCGAACGCTGCTTCGGCGCCAGCGTCGAGGGCTTCGCCACCTACCGCTACTTCGACGGCTGCGAGGTGCTGCGTTCATGGATCTGCCTGCCGCTGTGCATGGGGCTGATGGAGCGCCGCGACGCCACCATCGCCGCGTTGTTCTCGCCGCGCCTGTGGACCGCCGACGGCCTCGCCACCCAGGCCGGCAACCGCATCTTCTGGGACCGTTCGACGCTGTACGGCCTGCGCGGCGTCTTCCAGGCCGGCGCGACCGCCACGGCGCTGCGCTACCTGACCGCCTTCAGCCAGCGGCGCCTGCTCGGCGATCACGTGCCCTACGCGGTCGAGACCGGCACCCACGGCAACCAGCTGTCTTCCGAGAGCGCCCTCTACTGCCGCGTCTTCAGCGAAGGCCTGTTCGGCATCCTGCCCACGGGCCTCGACCGCTTCCGCTGCACCCCGCGCCTGCCCGACGGCTGGCCGCGCATGGCGCTGCGCAGCATCCGCGCCTTCGGCCGCGAGTGGGATCTGGTGGTGGAGCGGCAGGGCGGAAATCTCGCGGTCACCGCCACCGTGGCGGGTCAACCGGCGGATACCCGCGTCATCGCTCCTGGAGCGAGCGCGGATCTTCTGCTGCCCTGATCCTCGGAATGGTCGGGGAAGCACTCCGCCGATCTGGATGTTTTGACGTTACGACGGAGCGCTGGGTCCGGCGCAACTAGCGAATGCTGCCCCTGCGCCATGTGTGCAAGGTTGACGGCGCAGCGCTGACCGCCGGATCCCGCTCACGAGCGAAAAAAGCATTTGCACACCACCTGGACCCTCGGGTATCCAGGGGCAAGGAACCCGTTCCATGGCCTTCCGCACCCGCATCGGCAAGCTCTCAATGGACCACGCAACTGCCGAAGCAGCAAAAACCCACGTGCTCGAGGCCATCACGTCCGGCAAGGCTTCGATCGGCTTGGCCGAGAATTCCTACGGCTCACACATCGTGATCCGCGGGATAAGCAGAAATGGCACCGTCGAGATCAAGGAGACGCCGAAGGTCGGCCGCATCCCCTTGGCGCACTGAACCGCTCTCCTGCACGCCAGCTCATCACCTGCGGGGTGAACGACTAGCGGCGCTCGGCGTGCAGCGCGACCAGCAGCCGGTTCAGCGGCAGGTGGAAGGCCTCTGAGGTATGGCACTCCACGAAGGCCAGCTTGCGACCGCGGCACAGCTTCTGCAGCTGCAGGCGGTGGCGCGCGACCTCGGCGGCATAGGCGACGCGCAGGCTGCGCGGCTCCGCGGTCAGGGTGCCGTCCTGCTCCAGGCCCTCGAAGCGGCTGACCGTCGACACCCCCAGATCCAGCTCGTCGGGATCGAGCACCCACACCAGGGCGATGTCGTGTCCGCGGTGGCGCAGCCGATCGAGCGTATCGCGGATGGTCTCGGGATCGGCGAGGAAATCGCTGAACACCAGCACCAGTCCCTTGTGGTAGGCGGGCGCGACGAGGTGCTCGAGCCCCTTCACCGCATCGGTACCAGCGGCCGGCTGGTGCGCCTCGAGCGCGCGGCAGATGCGCGACAACTGGTCGGTGCGCGCCGGCTTGTATTCGATGGCGACCTTCTCGGCGAAGATCACCAGTCCGGCGCGGTCCTGCTGCTGGAGCGTCAGGTAGGCCATCGAGGCGGCCAGGCCGGCCGCGTAGGTGTATTTGCTGAGCCCCGAGCGCTCGCCCTTGTAGCCCATGCTCGCCGAGCCGTCGACCGCCAGGGTGCAGCCGAGGTCGGTCTCGGCCTCATACCGCTTGAGCACCAGGCGGTCGCTGCGCCCGAGCACCTTCCAGTCGAGGTGGCGCAGGTCGTCGCCGGCGACGTATGGCCGGTGGTCGGCGAAATCGACCGAGTGGCCTTTGTGGGGGCTGCGGTGCGCGCCGGTCTGCAGACCTTCCACGACAATGCGCGCCGCCACCTCCAGGCTGTGCAGCCGCGCGAGGTCGGCCGGCCGGATGAGTGGGGACGCGGTGCCGTGGAGCATGCGATGACCATAATCCCCCACCGCCGCGAGGCCAGTACAGGATCATCCGGACTCCCCGGGTCGCCGGTGGCCACCCATGACCTCTTAACGCAGAGGGCGCAGAGGGGAAAGCACGGGGCCGCAGAGGACGCCCAGGATGCCGATTCCGGCTTTGGACTCCGTCCTGCTGATGGCTGTCGGCCTGAATAAATCGCCTCTGCGGCCCTTTGCCTCCCCCTCTGCGCCTCTGCGTTTCAATCCCCTCTCCATGCACCTCCTCTACTTGCGCGCCGAACCGCTTCATCCCGGCTTCACCGAATCTTCGGATTGCGGGGGTTTGCTGCCTCCCTACAACCTGCGCACCCCGGACGGCCCCTGCGGCCGCGGACCGGCCCACTCCTTAGGAAATCCCATGTCCCGCTACATCGTCGAGCGCCTCAACCCCACCTTCGGCTACTTCTACAAGGCCGGCAAGACCCTGCACCAGGCCAAGACCAAGTGGCAGAAGCTGGAGATCGTCGAGAGCGAGGAGTTCGGCAACGTGCTGCTGCTCGACGGCGTCACCCAGGTGACCTCGAAGAACGAGTTCCTCTACCACGAGCCGATGGTCCACCCTGCCCTGACTGCGCATCCCAAGCCCGAGGACGTGCTGATCATCGGCGCCGGCGACGGCGGCATCCTGCGCGAGGTGCTCAAGCACAGCACCGTCAAGAAGGCGGTCATGGCCGAGCTCGACGGCGGCGTGGTCGACTTCTGCGAGAAGCTGATGCCCGAGATCAACGCCGGCGCCTTCGCCGACAAGCGCTACCGCCTGGAAGTGGGCGACGGCCGCAAGTTCGTGCAGAAGACCAAGGAGAAGTTCGACGCGGTGATCATGGACATGACCGACCCGTTCGGTCCGTCGGTGATGCTCTACACCAAGGAGTTCTTCAAGGAGGTGAAGAAGACCTTCAAGGATGAGAACGGCCTGTTCGTGATGCACACCGAAAGCCCGGTCTCGCGCCCGAACACCTTCAAGCAGTGCCACGCGACCCTGCGCGAGGTCTTCAAGTACCGCCGCACCTTCTACCTCTACATCCACATGTACGCCGTGCTGTGGTCGGTGACGGTGTGCAGCGACAAGCTTGACGTCGCTGAACTCAGCCACGCCGACCTCGCCACGCGCCTGAACGCGCGCGGCATCAGCGGCCTGAAGGCCTACAACGCAGCCACCCACCACAGCATGCTGGTGCCCTTCCCGTTCGTCACCGAGCTGCTCGAGGACCTCGACAGCGTCCCGGTGATCACCGACAAGAAGCCCAAGGTGCTCGACGACATCGACATCAACCAGGGCGGCCTCAAGC
>JACDGQ010000768.1 GCA_013821615.1 Planctomycetota bacterium | reverse complement strand
CCACCAGGCCGTGCAGCAGGTGGAGCGGGAAGTTGAACGGCCCGAGCACCGCCGCCACGCCGCGCGGTCGCCAGGCGATCTGCGGTTCGCTGCGCGCGCCGTCGACGGCGCTGACGCCGGGCGTGCGCGGCAGCGCCTGATCGAGGGTGATGGCGACCTTGCGCGGCAGCAGGTCGGCCTCGTTCTCGGCGTCATTGCGGCACTTGCCGGCCTCGCGGATGAGCAGCGCAACCACATCGTCGCGGCGTTCGCCGAGCACGACGGCGAAGCGACGCAGGGCGGCGGCGCGCTCGGGGAAGGACGCCCAGGCGGGGAATGCGATGGCGGCGGCGGCTACTTCGCGAGCGACGAGCGTGGCGCCGGCGGCCGGACCGCTCCACACCACCGCGCTCGGATCCCAGGGGCTGCGGCTGGTGAAGGTCTCGTCCATGTCCGCATCATGCGGCGGGCGTATGCACCGAGAACAGGAACTTGCGCACCCGCCCGAACGCCTCCTGCAGATCGCGGGCGGTCTTCAGCTCGCGCGTCGCGCGCACCAGCTCGGGATCGCCCGAGGCGCCCGCGATGTTGGCGAGGAAGCGGATCAACGCCTGGCTGCCGCCCTTCTCGTCCTCGACGAAGCTGAGCAGGCGGAAGATGTTGAAGCGCACGTCGGGCGCGAAGGCGAGCAGCAGCTTCGGCAGGGTGGGGCTGGCGCGCACCACGCTCAGGCCCTTGCCGAAGGTCTTGGCCACCGCCTCCAGGGCGTTGGCGCGGTTGGTGGCGCCGTCCAGATCGGGCCACTCGGCGACCTGGCCGAGGTGCTCGAGCACGCGCACCAGGCCGGCGTCGGTGGCGGCGAGCTCGGGCAGCTCCTGGTGGTGGTTGGTCAGCCACTCACGCGCCTGCGCGTCGAGGATGCGCATGCTCTTCACGAACATCTTGAAGCGCTGGAACTCGCGCCAATCGCCGAGCAGAAACAGCTCGCGCGCGAGCAGCAGCGGCACTGGCGCCTTGGTGGCCGGATGGCGGTGCACGGTGCGCTGCAGCCAGATCAGCAGGCGCGTGCCCTTGTCATACGTCGGCTTGATCGATACCTGATGCTCGAACACGTAGCTGCGCTCGAGGTAGATGATCTCGGGGTGCTCGCTGACGTGCAGGTCGAAGATCTGCTCATCCAGCACCGGATGGCGCTGGTTGCCGATCGGTCTGCTGAGGGTCACGAGCTGCTCGCCCAGCCCGATGGCGCTGATGAACGATTCGTCGAGTACCGCGCCCTTGGCCATGCAGCACTATACACCGGCCCGGGGTCTCGTCGCAACGCCTTTCCAGCAGGGATGATGCCGTTCAGGCGCTGGCGACGTCCAGGGCCAGCAGGCGCTCGAGGTCGGCGAGTGCGCGGTGCCCCTCCTCCCACAGCTGCGGATCGGCGAGGTCGGCGCGCGACAGCTCCTCGCGGTAGTGGCGGTCGACCCAGTGCTCGAGCACGCCCAGGCGCGCCGGGGTCATGACCACGCCGGGGACGAGGTCGGCGAGCTCCTCGGCGGCGAGCGGCAGGCGCAGGCGCAGGCAGGCAGGGCCGCCGCCGTTGGCCATGCTCTCACCCAGATCGAGGTGCACCACCCGCGCCAGGAAGCCCTCGCGGAGCAGGCGCTGGAGGATCGCGCCGGCGGGCCCCTCGCTGGCCTGCTCAGGGGCGAGCAGCACGCGGCCGTGCGGGGTGGAGAGCAGCTGGCTGTTGAACAGGTAGGTGCGCACCGCCTCGGGCAGGGACAGGTCGCGCTCGCCGACCTGGGCGACGACCAATGACGGGATGCGCCGGCGCAGCTCCTGCAGCACGTGGCCCTGATCGACCAGGGCCCGCTCGTGGATCAGCAGGTGGTCGCCATCGCCGACCATGACCACGTCGTTGTGGAAGGCGCCGGCGTCGATCGCCGCGGGGTGCTGGCGCGCGTGCACTACGCGCGCCTCGGGCAGGTGCGCGCAGCGCGCCACCGCCTGGCTCGCCTCCAGGGTCTGGCGCGCGGGAAAGCGCGTTGGCATGGCATCGGTCTCGGCGTCGCCGCTGAGCTTGGCGCCCAGCTCGGCGACGCGCCCGTGCACGAACAGGTGCACCGCGGGCAGGCCCGGCGCCCACAGGCGGGTGTGGTTGGCCGCGCCCTCGTCGCCGAGCGCCGGCAGCGCCGGTAGCGGCTCGTGGATGGCGACCGCCCCGCGCCGGAAC
>JACDGQ010000767.1 GCA_013821615.1 Planctomycetota bacterium | reverse complement strand
CCCCCGACCTGCCCTTCGACCAGGATCTTTTCGACCTGCTCATCTGCCCGGAGGCGCGCGTGCCGCTCAAGTTCGTCGAGCAGCGGCTCATTTCCACCGACCCCGCCACCCGCCGCGCCTACCGCGTCGATGACGGCATCCCGGTAATGCTGCTCGAGGAATCCCAGGTGCTCGACGAGGCCGAATGGCAGCGCCTGATCGCCGCCCCCGGCCCGGTCGGCTCCGGCGTCGCGGCCGTGCAGGCCCGCCACGCCCGGGGATGAGCGGTGGACGGGATCCTCATGCTGGTCCGGCCCGGGCAGCGACCTCAGCGCATCCCCCTCGAGGGGGCAGAGCGGTGGCCGGCCAGCTGGGCGCGAGTCACCCCGCGGACTGTCGCAATTCTGCGACATCGGGGTCACGGCCAGCTCCACGACGATTGGCTGCTCAGCCTTGGATCCATCTGCGCAACTCTATCCATATCTACTAATGACAAGAACTTACGGGCATCGCTCAGGCTCTGTCACCGGCGCCGCTACTTGACGGTCGCCCATGGACCGATCACCGGCGGACGGGGCGCCATCGCGGCCCGCACGCTGGGGCGCGGCTGCTGGCACCGGTGCCCTCGGGGGTGGCGGATCCAACTCTTCAAGTCGAAATGAGAACGTAGGTTAGCGAGCGATGCACGGATGCTTTCAAGTCTAGGGGTTGTCCCTGGCCCGGTCCTTATAAGAATGCGGAGACGGGAGAGGCTAAGAAGCGGGATGAGCGAAGCGTCCGAAGACGTGCACCAGGATACGAGCACAGCCACTCCCGCGACCAGCGAGGTGCTGCGGCGCCGGCTCGCCCACGAGGCGGCCTTCGAGGCTACGCTCAAGGAAGTCTTCCTCGCCCAGCAGGTCCAGCTCGTCGAGCCGATCGCCAAGGCCAGCAAGGAGACCGTGGTCTACGGCGGCTTCTATCACGGCGAGGACGTCGCGGTGAAGATCTTCGTCCCGGCCGTCGACGACCTTTCCGACGCGATCGCCGCCTACGGCGCCTTCAAGGTCGAGTGCGAGAAGACCATGATCCTCTCGCGCCGCAGCAAGGCCATCCTGCAGGTCATCGAGTACGGCGACGCCGAGATCCCCAAGGACCTGCCGCAGGAGCTGCGCGAATTCTTCCCCGTCCACCTGCTGCCCTTCATGATCACGGAACGGGCGCGCTTCGGCTCGCTCGACCGCGTCTTCAAGGGTCGCCGCCACCTGCCCGGCTTCGACCGCATCAGCCTGCTCGACGCGCTGACCCGTGCCACCGACGGCATCAAGGAGGCGCACGACCACCAGGTCGCGCACCGCGACATCAAGCCGCAGAACATCCTGATCTTCGGCCCCGGCCAGGGCAAGATCGCCGACTTCGGCATCGCCCGCTGGCGCTCGCGCCGCTCCAGCAAGGAGGCCGTGCTGCTGACGCCCAAGTACTCGAGCCCCGAGCAGGCCTTCTACGCCCTGACCGGCGAGCGCGAGACCCTGGTCGACATGCGCGGCGACATCTATTCGTGGGCGATCATGGTCTACGAGGTGGTCACCGGCCTGCACCCGTTCACCTGGGCGATCAAGGGCATCAAGGACCCGATGGTCAGTCAGCGCACGCTGCTGAAGGCGATCGCCGCCAACGACCGCCGCGGTTTCCTGCCCACCGGCGACATCACCTTCGACTCGCTGATCTTCAACTGCACCTGCGACCTCAAGCACCGCGTCGGCGACATCGCGCTCGCCAACAAGGTGCTGCGCCAGTTCGTGCAGCGCCTGAAGCTGCAGCAGAGTCAGGACGCCGACCCGCTCAGCGCGACGCAGGCGCTGCCGCCGCCGCGGCCGTTCGCGAGGTGAGAGGGTCCGGAAGTCCGGGGTCCGGAAGTCCGGAAGTCTCGGCGGGCGGAGGTGGCAGCGGCTTTTCGCGCGGCCTGCCTCGGCTTGGAAGCACGTAAAAACAGGGCGAAATCCGCTGCCCGGAGCGATCTTCAGCGCCGCTCCCACGAGAAGGCCTGGGTCGCGGCGACGTTGGGCAGACCGAGGGCCAGCATCACCACGCGGTCGAAGCCGACCGCGACGCCGGCGCAGTCGGGCAGGCCCGCGGCCATCGCAGCCGCGAAGCGTGCGTCGTGCGTCTCGCCCTGGCTGCGCCCGGCCAGCTCTGCGCCGAGTCGTTTCTGGAGTTCGGCAGCGTCGGTCAGTTCGTGGTAGCC
>JACDGQ010000070.1 GCA_013821615.1 Planctomycetota bacterium | reverse complement strand
GTGCAGCAGCGCCTTGGTCGCGCGCGTGGCGCGCACCAGCTCGAGCAGATAGAGGCGGACGCTCGGATCGACGCGCACGGTGCGCGCCTGCGCGCGCAGGCGCCGGCCGGTCGCCGCATCGATGGCCGGCGCCAGGCGCGCGAGATCGGCCTCGGCGCCATCGTGGCCGAGCAGTTCGAGTTCGTGGTGGGCCTCGGGATAGCCCAGGCGGAAGCTGACCAGGAAGCGGTCGCGCTGGCTGTCCGGCAGGGGATAGGTGCCGGCGTGATCAAGGGGGTTCTGGGTGGCGACGCAGAAGAACAGCGGCGACAGCGGGCGGGCATTGCCCTCGATGGTCACCTGGCCCTCGCTGAGCGCCTCGAGCAGCGCCGCCTGGGTGCGCGGGGGGGTGCGGTTGAGCTCGTCGGCCAGCAGCACGTCGCAGAACACCGGCCCGGGGTGGAAGGTGAAGGTGCGTTCGCGCTCGTCGTAGATGGATACGCCGGTGACATCCGCAGGCATCAGATCCGGGGTGCACTGCAGGCGCTTGAAGGTCCCGCCGACGGCCTGGGCAAGCGCCCGCGCGAGGGTCGTCTTGCCGACCCCGGGAATATCCTCGATGAGGACGTGACCTCCTGCCAGAAAAGCAGTTACGAGTAGCTCGACGGCCTGCCGATTGCCCCGGTAGACGCCCGCCATGGCGGTCAGGATGCGTTCGATCTCAGGGCTGGTGGGCATGGGCGGATGCTCGCAAGCGGATGGTGTGGGAAGGGTTCCGGAAGATGCTGCCGGCGGGTGCAAACGCCACCCGCCTTCCCAGGTTCACCTTGCTCTGGCGCCTGCAAGGGTTTATAAGCCATACGGCGTCACACTGCATGAGGAGGAACCATGCCACGGGAGACTATCGCCAAACGTACGATCGCCGAGCGCATCGCCGAACGGCATGGGCTGGGCCAGGTCCAGACCCTGCAGGTCGTCCAGGCCTTCCTCGATGAGATCGTGCACGAGCTTTCCCGCGGCAACCGCCTCGAATTCCGAGACTTCGGCGTTTTCGAGACGGTCACGCGCAAGGCCCGCACCGCCCTGAACCCCAAGACCCTCGAGAAGGTCCCGGTCAAGAGCCGGGTCGTGGTCAAGTTCAAGGTCGGCCGCCTCCTCAAGGAGAAGGTCGAGCATTTGGCGGATGCGCCCGAAGGTGCTGGCGAGTCTGCTCCTGCCGCTCCCAGCGGTGGCGACGTCCCGCCCGGCTGATCCCCCACCGGCGTGCGCCGGTCCGCTCCCCGAGACCTTCCAATGCGCGCCTTGGCGGTCGTCCTGCCTTTCCTCGTCGCCGCGCTCGCGGCGGTTGAGCCGAATGATCCTCCGGTGCCTGCGGGCACCGTACCTCCAGCCAACGTAGCGGCTGCGACCGAGCCGGCACACGGTGCGCCTAAGCCCGCCCTGCTGACCGTCGAATCCGGCGGTGGCGTGTTCAGCCTGCGCGAGAGCGAATCCAGCGAACTCAGCGACGGGGTGGATATCGGTTACGCCGGCGCCCTGCTGCGCAACGACCGCATCCGCCATTGGCAGTCGACGCCCACGGGCCTGACCCGCGCCATCCTCGATCACGCCCTGCTGCTCGCCGGGCCGAAGGGCAAGGATCCGGCGCACGTCATCATCGACACCCGTCAGTGCGAACTTCCCGAGCTCGGTTTCCGCGGCCTGCTGACCCCCGAAGGCGTCGAGGTGCAGCGCGTCGACATCGTCATGCTGCCGCCGGTGGCGGTAGGCGGCGCACCCAAGCCGCCAGGCGTCAGCACGGCCGAACCGATCACCGATCCGAAGCCGCGCCCGGCCACCCCCGCGCCGACGGAGGGGGGCACGACGGCCACCGTGGCCACCGGCGACGAGCACCCGGCCAAGGCTGGCAAGGCGGCTCCGCTGCCGCCCATCGCGCTCGTCCACTACCGCATCCTGCTCCACCATCTCGAAGGCTTCCAGGGCAAGCTGCGCAGCGCCAGCGGCTGGAAGGACCACATGGGCTGGGCCGACGAGGCCGAGCTGCTGATGGTTGCCGATCTGCTGCCCACCGGTCTGGCCAATCCGCGCTTCGAGACCATTCACCTCTTCGGGCGGCAGGCGCGCGGCGACCTGCCCAAGCGGCCGGCCCAGCTGGTGCGGCTGCGCGAGGGCGTCCATCCTCCTGCGGCGCTGGGGAAGATCGCACCCGATGAGCTCGACATGAGCATCGAGAGCATGACCCAGACCATCGAGTTCGATGCCGCCGGCCAGGTCAAGCGCATGCTCCAGGGCCAGGATGTGGTGATCAAAGGCACGCCCAGCCTGGACATGCCGGTCGGGCGCAGCAGCCAGCCGAAACTCGAGCCGGCGCCGGCGAAGCCGTAGCGCGACCGGCCGGCGTCTTGTGTCGGAGGGCGCAGCGCCGACCATCGACGTCGCATGATCGTCCTCCGCCACCTCCTGGCCGAATGCGTCAAGCTGCCGCTCGATCTGGTGCCCACGGCGCCGGTCGAGGAGGAGTCCCCGGCCCAGGCCGCGCGCCGCCTGGCCGCCGACAAGGAATCCGCCATCACCGAGCTGTGCGCGCTGCTCGCGCACAGCGGCCAGGTCAACAACCTCACGCGCCTGACCCGCGACATGATCAACCGCGAGCGCAAGGCGACCACCGCCATCGCCCCGGGCGTGGCCATCCCGCACGTGCGCAGCATGCAGATGCGCAGCTTCGTCATGGGCTTCGCGCGCGCGCGCGACCCGGGCCTGCCCTTCGCCAGCCTCGACGGCGATCCCACCCGGCTGTTCTTCGTGCTCGCCAGCCCGCCCTGGGAGGACCGCACCTACCTGCAGCTCTACCGCGAGCTCAGCACCCTCATCCAGGATGAGGAGGTCATGGCCGGGCTGATGGCGGCGCAGACGGTGCAGGACGTGTTCAATGCGTTCAGGACGCTGTTGCTGCGCTAGGAAGAGGAGACAAGAGGGGAGAAGGGGACGGCAAGAGGGGAGCAGGGAAGGCACGAGAGAAGAGGGCATCCCCGAGGCGGTTTTGGCGTACGGCAATGCGCCACATTCCGCGCTTCTACCCTTCGCCCTCTAGCCTTCCCCTTCCCCCCTCCGGTGCCACTCTCCGCCCGTTCCGGCCGGTATTGACTCCAGGCACCTCCCCATATCCTGCGTGCCCCTTCGCAGATGCCGTCCCCGGATGTTCCGGCGTGATGCGCCTGCGCAACCGGTCCGCACCGCGGACCCTACCCCTGGCGGTCAGCCCCTGAGGCTGCCGGGAAAAGAATGCACCCCCATGTCCCTGCCCAAGCTTGAAAGAATCAGCGTCGTCGACGACGCGCTGATGGCCACCGAACTCGAAGCCGCCCTCGGCTCCGACTCCGAGCAGGCCCTGCTCGCCAACCTCGACAGCGACCGCAGCCGCTTCGAGCTGCGCGCCATCGTCACCGGCTTCATCGTCGCCGAGCACAATGACGACATCGTCATCGACATCGGCTACAAGAGCGAGGGCTACGTGCCCCGCGAGGAATTCAACGAGGACGACTCCAAGGTCGGCTCCAAGGTCCAGGTGATGATCGTCGAGATCATGCCCAATGGCGAGATGATCCTCTCGAAGCGCCAGGCGGACCTCGAGATCGGTTGGAACCAGGTCCTCGGCAACAACAAGGAAGGCGACACCGTCCGCGGCAAGGTCCTGCGCAAGATCAAGGGCGGCCTGCTCGTCGACATCGGCGTGCCGGTCTTCCTGCCCGCCTCGCAGGTCGACCTGCGCCGCGCGCCCGACGTCGGCGAGTACATCGGCCAGATCGTCGAAGCCGAAATCATCAAGATCGACGCCGAGCGCAAGAACATCGTCGTCAGCCGCCGCAAGGTCCTCGAAGAGGAGCGCAAGCGCAACCGCGAGAACCTGGTCAAGGAACTGCACGTCGGCGATCTGCGCGAAGGCCAGGTCAAGAACATCACCGACTTCGGCGCGTTCATCGACCTCGGTGGTCTCGACGGCCTGCTGCACATCACCGACATGTCGTGGGGCCGCGTCAACCACCCGAGCGAGGTGGTGCACATCGGCCAGAAGATCGACGTCGTGGTCCTCGACTACGATGCCGAGCGCAACCGCATCAGCCTCGGTCTCAAGCAGAAGACCAAGAACCCGTGGGAAGACATCTCCGAGCGCTACCCCGTGGGCTCGGTGCACAACGGCGAGGTCGTTAACCTGATGACCTACGGCGCGTTCGTCCGCCTCGAGGATGGCATCGAAGGCCTGGTCCACGTCAGCGAGATGAGCTGGACCAAGCAGATCGTCCACCCCAACGAGGTGGTCAAGTCGGCCGACAAGGTCAAGGTCATGATCCTCGAGATCAACCACGACAAGCAGGAGATCTCGCTCGGCATGAAGCAGGCCGAGAACAACCCGTGGGAGACCATCAAGGATCGCTTCCCGGTCGGCCAGAAGGTCAAGGGCACGGTCAAGAACCTCACCAACTACGGTGCGTTCGTCGAGATCGAGCCCGGCGTCGAGGGCCTGCTGCACGTCAACGACATCAGCTGGACCAAGAAGCTCACCCACCCGGCTCCCGAGGTCAACAAGGGCGACGTGGTCGACTGCATCATCCTCGAGATCGACAAGGAGCGCCAGCGCATCGGCCTGGGCATGAAGCAGCTCACCGAGGATCCCTGGATCAAGGAGATCCCCGACAAGCTCAAGAAGGGCCTGGTCGTCGACGGCAAGGTCACCAAGGTGACCAACTTCGGCGTGTTCGTCGAGATCCTCGATGGGCTGGAAGGCCTGCTGCACATCTCCGAGATGGGCGAGACCAAGACCGAGAAGCCGGAAGACAGCCTGACCGTCGGCCAGGACATCAAGGTCAAGGTCCTGAACGTCGACCTCGAGACGCGCAAGATCGGCCTGAGCATGAAGGGCGTCTGAAGCCGCAGCGAATGCTGCCTAGTTAGACCACGATGCCTCGGCATCGGCTTGCACCCGGGGGATCTCCTCCGGGTGCAGGTGTTTGCGGGGATGGTGGTCGCGCCCGAGCGCGATCCTGAGCATGGTGCTTGCGGGCCAGGCGGCCGCAGTGGGCCCACTTCTTGCGCTCCAACGCCTGGGAATGCCTTCATCCCGCTTGGGCTGCGTCGTACCGAGGCGCCATGCCGGCGTCGCGCGGCGATGCACAGAGACATGGAGTCCAATCGCTTACGTAAAATTCACGGTAATGGGTTAAGCAGACACTCCGACCCAGTGCGCAGGGAATCGGTTTGGGCCCACTGCGATTGCCAGTCTACTCACTGTCCGTTGTCCGTAGGGCCGGTGCGTGGGCGTTTGATACGCCTGCCCGCTGCGGTCCCGGGCGTCCCGGAATGCGGTGAACCTTTCCAAAGGTGCCGCGTTGAATCGACTTACCGCACCTGGAGCACTCCTATGAGCCCCTCGTCCCACGATCAGAACGACCACCTCGACGACGCTCAGGCCCGCGGCCAGATCGACGGCCAGAACCCCGAGGATCTGGAGGGCGAGGAAGGCGAGGAGGAGGAGCACAAGCCCACCTCCGGCATCGCCGGCTGGCCCATCAGCGCCGCGGTCCATGCGCTCGTCGCCCTGATCTTCTGCTACATCGTCTTCGCCGCCCACAAGGACGAGGAAGAGCTCGCGCCGATGCGCGTGACGACCATGGATCCTCCGCCCAAGAAGGAGGAGAAGAAGGAGCAGCGCGACGTCGAGGCCAAGGTCGACGTGAACGTCGAGACCGTCGCCGATGTCGCCGCCCCCGTCACCCAGCTCGACGTCAAGGTCGAGGAAGTGAGCCAGAGCGAAGAGGACAATGACGCCCAGGTGGCCAAGGGTCGCGAAGAGGCCGTCTCCTCCCAGGAGACCGGCGGCCAGGGCGCGTTCATGGCGATCGGCGCCGGCGGCGGTTCCGCGGGCATGTTCGGCAGCCGCAGCGGCGGCGGCAAGCACCGCGCCCTGGCCAAGGGCGGCGGCACCCGCGCCAGCGAGAGCGCGGTCGATGCGGCCCTGCGCTGGTTCAAGAAGCACCAGAGCCCGAACGGCATGTGGGATCCCGAGAAGTACCCGGTCAACTGCCAGGAGAACCCCAAGTGCGAGCCCGGCTCGACCGCTGACGTCGGCGGCAGCGATGCCGGCATCGCCATGACCGGCTACGCCGTGCTGTGCTTCCTGGGTGCGGGCTACGACCACAAGACCCCGAGCAAGTTCAAGGCCACCGTGCAGAAGGGTCTCGAGTACCTGCGTTCGGTGCAGAAGCCGGACGGCCTGCTGGGCGTGCGCAACTACGAGCACGGCGTCGCCACCATGGCGATGGCCGAGGCCTTCGCGATGACCACCGATGCCGACCTCAAGGGCCCGGCGCAGAAGGGCATCAAGGTCATCCTCGACCGCCAGTCCAAGGACGGCAGCAAGGACGCCGACAAGGCCTACAGCGGCCTGGGCTGGGACTACGAGGCGGCCAACCCGGCGCGCAACGACTCGTCGGTCAGCGGCTGGTGCGTTATGGCGCTCAAGAGCGGGCTCGCCGGCGGACTGAACGTCGGCACCGGCATGGAAGGCGCCAAGAAGTGGCTCGAAAAGGCCTGGAAGGCCGCGAACAAGGACTGGATGAAGCTGACCGACCCGTACTCGGCGACCTCGAGCTTCCCCTACTGCTGGGATTCGACCACCGATGCGGTGCAGATCGATCCGCCCGGCAGCGCGATGCACGATATGGCCCCGGTCGGCGCGCTGTGCGCGGTGTTCCTCGGCCACCATGCCGGCAACATCATGCTCGAGTCGCTGTGCAACCACATCATGAAGTACCAGTTCCCGGCCAAGTACCCCTGCAACACCTACTACATGTACTACAACACCCTGGCCGTCTTCCAGGCCGGTGGCGACCGTTGGAAGCGCTGGAACGACACCGTCCGCGACATGCTGGTCAATGCCCAGCGCAAGAGCGCGGACTGCTTCGATGGCAGCTGGGATGCCCAGGGTACGGTGTTCCACGGCAACAGCGTGGGTCGCGTGCTGAGCACGGCCTACTGCTGCCTGTGCCTCGAGGTCTACTACCGCTACAAGGTGGTCGGCCACGATGCGGCTCCGGCTCCCGCCAAGTAGTGAGCGCCTGCGTATCGGGCCAGGCGCGCTGAAGTCAGCCGCCTGGAACAGGAAAACCCTCGCTCACGCGAGGGTTTTTCGTTTGCGGGCGGTGGTCAGCGGAAGTCCCCGGTCGCGGCGGTCGCGCTCTCGCAGCAGCCGCTGATCATCGCCGTAGCGCCAGTGCGGCTGGATGTGCAATCACCGGTGGAGGCGGCGCGCATCCCTGAGGTGATCGCGCGCGACCTGATCGGCACCAACGTCGATGAGGCGGGCGCGATCGCCGGTGCCATGGCCGGGCCGCACGCGTCCAGGCTGGATGCCGCCAGCGTGGAAGCCCTTGCCGGCGGCAGGCTGGGCGCTGATGGGGCGGGCGCCGGCGCTGAGGGCTGGCCGTACGTCGAGCGGCGCAAGGCGTACGCTGGAACGGGCGGCAGGTCGCATGACGACGCGGGCAGCGGTGACGGTTTCGCGGTCGGAGAGGGAAGGGGGGGGCTGAGCGGGGGTTTCAGCGGCAGCTGGGACGCCCAGGGCACGGACTTCCCCGGCGCGAGATCGGGCGCGTGCTGAGCATCGCCTGTCGCTGAGGGCGCCTCGACGTGCGTCGCCGCCAGGAACGGATTGTGGGCGCGGCGGCAGTGGGCGCTGCGTGTCGCATTGAAACGATCGGCTGGCGGGGAGTGCGCACGATCGGTGCATCCGCTGCATACCGATCCTCCTCGCTGGTGCAGTCGCTGCGGCAACGCAGCGACCGGAGCGCGGTTCATTTATTTCCTGATCCGCTCCGGAAATGTCATTCTGCAAACGGTGCTGAACCTTCCTTCGCGGTGCCGTTCATCCATGTACCACGACAGGAGGACGCCATGAAGAGCACCGCACGAGACGCAGCCGGACACCACGAGGATGAAGACGCGCTGCGCGACGGAGCCGTCCCGGGCGATGGTCCGGAGGAAGTAGCGGATGCGGCGCAGAGCGACGACCGGCAGCGCAGCGGCATCGCTGGCTGGCCGATCAGCGCTGCGGTCCACGCGCTGGTCGCGCTGGTCTTCGCCTATGTGGTGTTCGCGGCGCATAAGCAGGAGGAGGAACTCGCGCCGATGCAGGTGACGGTCATCGATGCGCCGCCGAAGAAGGATCCTCCGAAGGATCAGCGCGAGATCATGGACAAGGTGCCGCTCGACATTGCGACGCGAGTGGACGAGGCCGTCGCACCGGTGCCGACGTTCGACGTCAAACCTGAGGAGGTCGCCCAGACCGATGACAACACCGACGCGGCAGCGGCCAGGGGTCGCGAAGAGGCGGTCTCGACCAGCGAGCAGGGCTCCAGCGGGGCCTTCGCCGCGATCGGCGCCGGTAGCGGTGCTGCAGGTCTGCATGGCCTGCGCACCGGCGGCGGCCACCACCGCGCGCTGAATGCCGGTGGCGGCAACCGTGCGAGTGAAAGTGCCGTGGACGCGGCGCTGCGCTGGTTCAAGAAGCACCAGAGCGCGAACGGCATGTGGGACGCCGAGAAGTATCCGACGAACTGCACCGAGAATCCCAAGTGCGAGCCCGGCTCGCTCACCGCGGCGGGGGCCAGCGATGCGAGCATCGCCCTGACCGGCTACGCGGTGCTGTGCTTCCTCGGCTCGGGATACGACCACAAGACCCCGAGCAAGTTCAAGGCCACGGTGCAGAAGGCTCTGGACTACCTGCGCTCGGTGCAGAAGCCCGACGGCCTGCTCGGGGTGCGCAACTATGAGCACGCGGTCGGGACCTACGCGCTGTCGGACGCCTACGGCATGACCTTCGATCCGGACCTGAAGGCTCCGGCGCAGCGCGCCGTCAACCTGCTCATCAGCCGTCAGGCGAAGGACACCGGTAAGGACGCGGACAAGGCCTACAGCGGGCTGGGCTGGGACTACGAGGCGGCCAATCCGGCGCGCAACGACTCCTCGGTCAGCGGCTGGTGCGTGATGGCGCTCAAGAGTGCGCTCGGCGCCGGGCTTCAGGTCGGCACCAGCATGGAGGGGTCGAAGAAGTGGCTCGAACGCTCCTGGAAGGCCGCGAACAAGGATTGGGCGAAGCTGACCGACCCGTACTCGGCGATGTCGAGCTTCCCCTACACCTGGGATGCGACCAGCGACGTGGTGCAGATCGACCCGCCGGGCAGCCCGATGCACGACATGGCACCGGTCGGAGCGCTGTGCGCGGTGTTCCTCGGCCACCATGCCGGCAACGTCATGCTCGAGTCGCTGTGCAACCACATCGCGAAGTACCAGATGCCGACCAAGTATCCCTGCAATACCTACTACCTGTACTACGACACCGCAGCGATGTTCCAGGCCGGCGGTGAGCGCTGGAAGCGCTGGAACAGCACCGTCCGCGACATGCTGGTGAGCGCCCAGCGCGGCGGCGACGACTGCTTCAACGGCAGCTGGGACCCGCAGGGCACGGTCTTCCACGGCAGCGAGGTCGGCCGGGTGCTGAGCACCGCCTACTGCTGCCTGTGCCTGGAGGTGTACTACCGGCAGGCGATCGTGGGGCACGAGCCGGTCGCAAAATAGGGCGGAAGAGCGGAAGAGCAGAAGGGCGGAAGGGCGGAAGGGCGGAAGGGCGGAAGGGCGGAAGGGCGGAAGGGGAGATCCCTTCTGCCCTTCAGCTTTTCATGCTGTCATCCGGTTCATCCGGCTTTTCCAGGTGGGGGCGTCGCCCGATCATCCATCCGTCTTCCGCCCTTCCGCCCTTCCGCCCCGCGGTCCCCCCGGAAAAACCCGGTTGAGCGCCCTGCCACAAGGCGATATGCCTAGGCCCCCGCCGCACTACCGATGGCGGGTGACGAGGGGGCGCCTGTGGGATTCCTGGGACTGCGCAAGGCGAAGTGGCGGCATGCGGATCCGGCGGTGCGCCTGGCCGGCGTGGCCGACCTGACCTACGACCAGCAGGCGCTGTTCGCCAAGCTCGCCGGCGAGGACGCGGACGGACGCGTGCGTCTGGCCGCGGCGCGGCGCATCAACGATCAGGGGGCTCTGCAGCGCCTGCTGCAGGCCGGGGATCCCGAGGTCGCGCGGCTCGCCCGCGAGCGCCTCGCCGGGGTGGCCGTCAAGCTCGCCCTGGAACGACCCTTCAGCGAGGTCGGGGCGATGCTCGGCACCATCGCCGACCAGAAGTCGCTGGCCGAGCTCAGCCTGTCGGCCAAGGACGCGCAGGTGCGCGAAGCCGCCCTCGCGCGCCTGCTCGCGCTGCCGGAGCCGAGCCCGGCGCTGCTGGTGATGATCGCGGTGCAGGATGCCGGCGGGGCCTTCGGCCTGCGCGCGGTGGCCAAGCTCGACAAGCGCGGCCTGCTCAAGGACGTCGCGCGCAAGGCCAAGCACGTCGGGGTGCAGGCGGCGGCGGTGGCCCGCGCCGAGGCGCTCGAAGCGGAAAGCGGCAAGCCCACTGCCGAGCAGCTGCGCAAGGCCCGGCTCAAGGCCCTCGAAGCGCTCGCGGCGCAGGGCGTGCGCCTGGCGGTGACCAGCGACCACGAGCGTGCTGCCGCCGAGTGGACCGGTGTCGATGCGCGCCGCGTCGCGG
>JACDGQ010000069.1 GCA_013821615.1 Planctomycetota bacterium | reverse complement strand
GCCACGCCCAGCGCGGCCAGGCAGGTGCGCATGTGCCGGGTGTCGTCGCTCTCGAGCACCCCTTCCAGCACCGAGGTGCCGTCGGCCAGCGCCGCCAGCACCAGCGCCCGGTTGGTGATGCTCTTCGAACCGGGAACCGTCCAGGTGGCGCGCTGGCCACGGGCCAGGAGTGGGACGGACAGGGGCGCGGCGGGCATGGCGGGAGGATCGTGGCGAGCGCCGCACCCGCAAGGGGAGGGGACGCGAGCGGGGCCAGCGGGGCCAGCGCATGCGGCGCACGCCGGCCTCGACGCACGCGCGCGCCGTCGGACCCTCGGGTCGCCGCCTCTTGTCGACCCCCAGCCCAGCGTACGCTGCGGCGATGCCGGAAATCACCTCGCGTACGCTGTCCATCCCCGAGTCGGCCCAGTTCGTCCTCGAGGTCGGGCGGCTCGAATCCGGTCCGCGCGCCGAGGCGGTGGCGGCGATCAGGGAGCTGCGCGCGCGCGAACTCGCCGCCATCGCCCGGCAGCAGCTCGAGAACCTCACTTCGACCGCCGGCGGTGGTGCGGTGGCGCTCGCCATCACCGGCTTCACCGACGTCATCATCCGCGCGCTCGCGCGCCGCGCCTTCGCCAAGGTCGGCGCGCCCAGCGGCTGGGAGGACGGCGTCGGCATCTTCGCGCTCGGCGGCTACGGCCGCGGCGAACTCAACCCGCAGTCCGACATCGACCTGCTGGTGCTCGCGGTCGACAGCCGCGCGCCCGAATGGCTGGCCAAGGGCAACGCCGAGTTCCAGGCCCTGATGTGGGACGTCAAGTTCACCGTCGGCGCCTCGATGCGCGGCGCCGCCGAGCTCGACCGCCTGCTCGAGGACGACTTCGTCACCGCCACCGCGGTCATCGAACAGCGCCCGCTGCTCGCCGGCCCGCGCCCGATCGCGGCGCTTGGCGACATCCTGGCGCGCCTGCGCCGCAAGCGCAGCGTGCCGTTCCTCAAGTTCAAGCTCGAGGAGCTCGCCAAGCGCCGCTCCCAGGCCGGCGTCAGCCTGTTCCAGATGGAGCCCAACCTCAAGACCAACCCCGGCTGCCTGCGCGACGTCCAGCTGCTCAGCAACATCGCCTTCATCGCCTTCGGCAGTCGTGAGCTGGCGCGCGTCGCCGACCTCGAGGTCATCACCCAGCAGGACCTCGCCGCGGTCGAGTCGACCAACGACCACCTGCTCTGTCTGCGCTCGCTGCTGCACTTCCACCACGGCCGCAAGCAGGACATCTTCCAGCTCTCCGACCAGGTGCGCGTGGCCAAGCAGCTCGGCTACTCCGACCTCAGCCAGCTGCGCGCGGTCGAGCACTTCATGAAGGAGCACTACGCCCGGGTCCTGCACGTCCACCAGATCCTCGAGCTGGCGGTGAGCCGCTTGAAGGCCACTGGGCACCTCGGGCGCTGGACGCTGCTGATCAAGACGCGCAAGGTGCTGGACAAGGACTTCACCGCGGTGCAGGGCCAGGTCTACCTCAGCCACGCCGACTTCTGGTCGCTGCCCGACGCCGGCGCGCGTCTGGTGCGCATGTGCCGCCTGGCCCAGACGCGCGGCATGCGCCTGAGTCTCGAACTGCAGCGCGCGATAAAAACCCACTTGGCCGTCTTCACCGACGCGGTGCGCGGTGACCGCGCGCTGGCGCGGGTTTTCCTCGAACTCATCGGCGACTTCGGCCGCACCCAGCTGATCCTCGAGGACATGCACAATGCCGGCCTGCTCGGCGCCTACCTGCCAGAGTTCGGCAATCTCACCTGCCACATGCAGTTCGACAGCTATCACCAGTTCACCGTCGACCAGCACACCCTGTTCGCGATGGGCAACCTCGACGCGGTGGCGAACGGCACCGTCGCCGGTCTGCCGGGCATGTCCGCGATCTTCGCGCGCCAGAAGCGCAAGGACATCCTGGGGCTCAGCCTGCTGCTGCACGACATGGGCAAGTACATGGGTCGCGGCCACGTCGCGCGGGGGGCGATCATGGCCGGCGGCGTCGCCGAGCGCTTCGGCCTGGACGAGCGCGAGACCGAGCTGTTCTATTTCCTGGTCGAGCGCCACGTCGCGCTCTCCGACGCCAGCCGGATGCGCGACTTCCACGAGCCCTCCTTCCTGCGCGCCTTCGCCGAGAAGATCGGCACCCAGGACAACCTCGAAGCGCTCTACTGCCTGACCTACGGTGACGCGCGCGCGGTCGGCGAGGGCATCCTCACCGGCTGGCAGGAGGCGCTGCTCTGCGACCTCTACCAGACGCTCAGCGCGCACTTCCGCGACGCCGGCGCGACCATCGGCAGCCGCCACGAGCGCCTCGCCGCCGCCCTGGTCGCCAGCGGCGTCCCCACCGAGCGCGCCGAGGCCTTCCTCCAGGACCTGCCGCACAGCTACCTGCACCAGGTCGCGGCCGGCGAGATCGTCCGCCACTACACCGTGCTGCAGGAGGCGCGCGCCTCCGGCGTCGGCCTGCACCACGAGCTCAAGGACAAGTCGGTGTTCCTGGTCGCGGCCGTTCCCGACCGGCATGCGCTCTTCGCCGACATCACCGCCACGCTCAGCGGCCATGGCTTTGACATCATCGATGCGCGCACCTGGGTGAGCGTCTCGGGCATGGTCATCTACAGCTACCGGCTGTCCTCGATCTACCCCTCGCGTCTGAAGGAGGAGGCGCCGTGGGCGCGTTTCCGCGCCGACCTGCTCGCGGTCTCAGAGGGCCGCCTGTCCGCCGAGACCCTGCTCGAGAAGCGCCGCAACAGCCTGACCCTGTCCAAACCCGCCGACAGCGGCTTCGACGACCCCGCGGTCAAGGTCGAACAGCGCACCAGCGAGGACTACACTATCGTCGACATCCACACCAAGGACGAGGTCGGCCTGCTCAGCAAGTTGTGCCGCGCCATCTCGACGCACGGCTGCGAGATCAGCTACGCCTGCATCAACACCATGGGCGACGTCGCGGTCGACGTCTTCTACGTCTACCGCGACGGCAGCAAGCTGAGCGACGAGGCGGCGGAGACGCTGCGCGCGCACCTCATCCAAATCCTGAACCTGGCGCCTGCTGGGCGGTAGTCAGCGCGGATTCCTGAGGATTTTCACCGCCAAGCCGCCAAGGGATGGCCACAGGGACCGGCCCCCGATCGTCGCGCGGGTCTGCCGGCAGGTCCTGGTGCACCGTGTCCGTACTGCTGATCTTGGCCCCTGGGCGATAAAAATCGTCGGGAGTACAGGCTGAGGAATCACGCCCCGCCGTGCAGCAGCGCCTTGGCCGAGAGCAGCCGCGCCAACACCAGGTCCGGGTTGGTGATCTGGTCGCCGGCGTCGTGCGTGGTCAGGCGCACGCGCACGGTGTTGTAGACGTTGGTCCATTCCGGGTGGTGATCGAGGGCGTCGATCTCCGGAGCGCAGTCGTGCATGAAGGTGATCGCACCGGTGAAGCCGGGGAAGCGCAGGGTGCGCTCCAGGGCGTCACCGGCGCGGACCCACCCCGGCAGCGTGCCCAGGGCGGCGTCGACCGCGTCCGGCGGCAGCGGTTTCACGTCGGCACTTCGGCCACGCGCGTGACCGGATGCTCACCGCTGAGCGCGGCGATGCGCGTGCGCTTGTCCTGGTCGATCTCCTCGTCCTTGCCGAGGTAGGTCAGCATCCAGTCCACGTCGCCGCCGAACAGGTCGCGGCGCAGCTGCTGGAGCATGCCGAGCTTGTACGTGTATTCGTCGACCAGTGGGGCGAAGATGTGGCTACGCCCTGCAGGCTGCTGGCTGAGGAAGTGGCGGCGCGCCAGATTGCGCATCACCGTCAGGATGGTGGTGTAAGCCAGGGCGGTGCACCCCGGCTGGTGGTTGAGGTGCTCGAGTACCGCATGCACCGTGGCAGGTCCGTTCTTCCACAGGTAGTGCATGACTCTGAGCTGCAGCGGGCCGATGGTCTCCATGACGACGGTTCCGGGGCTAGGGTGGGAATCGGGATGAATTCGAGCTATTCCCTTAGGGGGGAATCGCTCCGACGCGAGGCATATTTGCACCTACTACTTGTCAAATACTTGCGACCTTTCTCCGCTCGCGCGACGTTTCGGTGCGCACCAGGGCGTGCGCGACCTCGGGGCTGAGCGGGCCGATCGCGGCCAGCCAGCGGCGTGCGTCCTCGGGATATCCGGCGGTGGGCTTGAGCTGTGGCCAGCGCGCGCACCAGTGGCGATTGAGCAGGAGCAGGTGCAGCTCGCGCGCGTATTTGGCGATGCAGCTCGCCAGCGCGGTGAGCGGGTTGAGGCTCTCGCCGTCGACCGCGAAGGCGACGCTCTGGTCGCAGCCCTCATGGCAGATGCGGTAGCGGCTGAGGACCGTGCTCTCTTCTTCGATCAGGATCATGGCCGCAGGGAATCGCGCCTGCAGCGCGTCGCGGTAGTAGCGGCGGCCACCCAGGCGGTCGACGGCGATCTCGCCCGCGTGCGCGCCGACCCAGGTGAGCAGGGCGCCGACCAGGTCGAGCTCGAGCTCGGCCTTGTTGTGGCCGGCGCGCAACGTGCGGTTGTAGGTCGCGGGTTGCACCAGGCTGCCCGCGACGCCCGCGGGGACGATGCCGGCGACGCGCCAGATCGGGCATTCCGCGGCGGCCACCGGCAGCAGCAGCTCGTCCGCGCCCGTCATCCAGGCGGTGTCGGCGCGCTGGTCCGGCTCCTCGCCGAGCAGGGCGAAGACCTCGGCCGCGCTGCGCGGCGGCGTGCCGGTGAGCCACGCGAGGCCGCCGAGCGCGACGCGCTCGAGGGGCCCGAGATCACCTGGGCGGTGTACGCGCTTGCTGTCGGCGAGTCCCGTACTGGACGCAGCGAAGCCGGCGACCAGGGCCGCGACGCTGTCGGCGTGGACGCGCGTGGCGACCACCGCCAGCGGCCCGAGCGTCGGTCCGTACCCCGCTTCATCGATTCCGGCGAGCAGCATGATGACCGGCACGTTATGTCTCCGTGCGGGAGCGGGAAGTCCCAACAACGCAGCGCTTTGGGACGGTGGCGCAGCACTTCCGCTTTCGTCCTGCGCAGCGGGTATATGCAAACCCGGATGGCCCATATGCCACCCGGGGCAACGGATGCGGACGTCCGCAGCAGCCGCCGGCACGACCCGTGGCGGGTCCTGGGGCGGAACCACCACGGGCGCGCCGGCAGTCCTGCTGGACGGATGCGAATACCCTGCGCATGCCGGCCACGCCGCGCGCCCCGCCCCCGTGGGCGGCCTGGCGGACCAGGGTCGCCAATCCCCGGCAGCCTGCTACGCTGCCGCACGTGAGCTACGTCATCCTCGGCATCATCGCGCTGCTCGCGGCCCTGGCGCAGTTCAGCGTGCTGTCCGGCTGGCGCGCTGCCCCCGACCTGCCGCTCGCCCTCGCCGCCTGGGCGATGGTTGACGGCACCGCGCGCGGAGTGATCTGGCGCGCCTGGCTGATTGGCGGCATCACCGACCTCGTCGACCCGACCCCGGACGTCTTCGCCAGCGTCGCTTACGTGCTGCTCGCGCTCGCCTACCTGCCGATCCGCAACCTGGTCTTCCGCACCCGCGTCGCCGGCTGGGGCGTGTGGGCGGCGATCGCCTGCCTGCTGGTGCAGGGCACCGACCGCTGGCTGCACGGCGCCGGCGACAGCGTCTGGCAGACCCAGTGCACGACCACCGGCCTCACCGCGCTCGCGGCGATGGGCATCGGCTGGCTGTTCGGCGGCCTGCCGGGCGGGTTGCGGCCGGTGGCGCGCGAGGGGGCGTAGGAGAGGGTCCGGAAGTCCGGAAGTCCGGAGGTCCGGAAGTCTCGTTGGACGAGATTCCGGTGAGACCTCATGGTGGCTGTCCTGCGAGGCTGTCCGACTTCCGGACTTCCGGACCTCCGGACTCCCGGACTGCTACGCGATGATGTCTTTCACGACGTTGCCCGCCACATCCGTGAGCCGGAAGTCGCGGCCGCCGTAACGGTAGGTCAGCTTCTCGTGGTCGAGGCCGAGCAGGTGCAGGATGGTGGCGTGGAAGTCGTTGACGTGGACCAGTTTTTCGGCGACCTCGATGCCGAGCTCGTCGCTCGCGCCGTAGGTCATGCCCGCCTTCACGCCGCCGCCCGCCAACCATGAGGTGAAGCAGTTGGGATGGTGCTCGCGACCCTTGTTCTTCTCGCCCTCGACGGTCGGGGTGCGGCCGAACTCGGTGGTGAAGATCACCAGGGTGTCGTCGAGCATACCGCGCTGGCGCAGGTCGGTGAGCAGCGCCGCGGTCGGCTGGTCGACGTTCTTCGCCAGCGGGGTGTGCGAGGCCATGTCGCCGTGCGCATCCCAGTTGTGCCCGGAGTTCGCGCCGACGTCGATCAGCTCGATGAAGCGCACGCCGCGCTCGGCGAGGCGGCGCGCGACCAGCGCCTGCCAGGCGAAGCCCTTCTTGTCGCCGCGCTTGAGGCCATACAGCTCGTGCGTGGCGTCGCTCTCCGTGGACAGATCGAAGACCTCGGGCGCCTCGTTCTGCATGCCGCCCGCGGTGGTGAAGGCGTCCATGCGCCCGCTCAGGGCCTGATCGGGCCGGCCCTGCAGGTGGCGCTGGTTGAGGCTCTGCACCAGGCCCAGCTCCAGGCCCTGGAGTCCGGCGGTGGGCAGGCGGCGGATGATGTCGGGGATGGGCTCGTCGCCGGGCGTGATGCGCACGCCCTGATGACAGGGCGGCAGGAAGTTCGCGCTCCACACCTGGCCGCCGGCGTAGGGCAGCTCGGGCGCCAACACCACGAACGAGGGGAGGTTCTTGTCGTTGGTCCCCAGCGCGTAGCTGACCCACGCGCCCAGGCTCGGGCGCGCCAGCGTCACCGAACCGGTGTGGATGCCCAAAGCGGCCTCGAAATGGTTGCCGTGATCGGCCTTCAGCGAGTTGATGATGCACAGCTCGTCGGCCTTCTCCGCGAGGTGCGGCCACAGCTCGCTGATCTGCGCACCGCACTTCCCGCGCGGCTTGAACTCCCAGTCGGGGCGCTTGATGAACTTGTTGTTCACCTTGGTGCCGGCCGCGCTGTAGAGCTTCGGCTTGTAGTCGAAGCTGTCGACGTGCGACATGCCGCCGCTGAGGTAGATCATGATCACGCGCTTGGCCTTGGCCGGAAAATGCGGCGCGCGCGGTGCGAGCGGATCGGTCGGCGCAGGCGTCTCGCCGGCCCACAGTCCGGCGCCGCCGCGGCCCAGCCCGGGCAGCAGCAGCGACCCGGCGAGCAGGGAGGACACCGCCTGGCGGCGGGTGAGGAGCGGCAGGCGGTCCATCGTCATCACTCCAGGAACATGAATTCGTTGCTCGCGAGCAGGGCGCGCGCGAGGCTGGCGACGCCGGCCTTGGCGTCCATGCCGGCGGCGCCGGCCTCGGCCTGGAAGCGCGCCAGGTAGGCGCTCGCGACCTGCACCTCGTCAGCGCTGGCGGCGCGCCCGAGCACGGTGCGGTAGAGGCTTGCGACCTGCTCCGCAGCGCCGTCGGGCGCGCGTTCGGCGATGGCCTGCGCCTGGTCGAAGACGAAGCGGTCGTTCATCAGGAACAGCGACTGCAGCGGCGTCGACGAGCTGGCGCGCACGCCGGTCGAGAAACTGGTGTCGGCGCCGTCGAAGAGTTCGAAGAAGGGGTGCTTGCGCAGGCGCTGCTGCATCACGTACACGGCGCGGTGGCTGCTCGGATAGACGGCGAAGAACTGCACGTGCTGACTGTAGCCCCAATCCTTGAGCGGCGGGAACGGATGCGGACCGGCGGTCGACAGGTCGAGGCGGCCGCTGACCGTGAGCATGCTGTCGCGGATCTCCTCGGCCGACAGGCGGCGGCGGTCGAAGCGCCAGCACAGCGTGTTGTCGGGATCGACGGTGCGATTGTGCTCATCGCCCGACCAGCCCTGGCGGTAGGTGCGCGAGAGCATGATCTCGCGCTGCAGGCGCTTGACCGACCAGCCCTCGGCGATGAAGCGCCGCGCCAGCCAGTCGAGCAGCGCCGGGTTGACCGGCGCCGCGCCGCGCGTTCCGAAATCGTTGGTGGTGGCGACCAGGCCGCGGCCGAAATGCCAATGCCAGAGGCGGTTGACCATCACGCGCGCGGTCAGCGGGTTGCTCGCTTCGGTCAGCCAGCCGGCCAGTTCGACGCGACCGCTGCCGGCCGCCCCTTCGGGCAGCTTCTGGCCACCGAGCACGGTCGGGAAGCCGCGCCGCACCTGATCGCCCAGCTTCGACAGGTCGCCGCGCTTCTGCACCTGGACGTCGTGGGGCTGCGCCATCTCGCCGACCGCGAAGGCGTAGGCCTGCAGGTAGTCGGGCAGGGTGTCGACCAGGCCCTGGTGGCGTTTCTGGGTCTCTTCGATCTCGTGCTTGATCGCGCCGTCATCGCGGCGCTTGCCATCTTCAGCGGCCTGGGCGTCGGCGACCTTCTTCGCCTGTTCGGCCTGCGCCGCCAGCTCCTCGGGTGTGAGCTCCTTGCCGTCGCCGTGGTCGGCGAGTCTGGCCTTCTCGGCGGCCTTGCGCCGCGCGCGCTTGCCGCCATCGCGCTCTTTCCACAGCGCCTGCAGGTGCTCCTGTTCGGCGCGGATCTCCGCAGCCTTGCCGCCCGTCGCCTTGGCCTCCTCCTCTTCCGAGACCACGCGCACCAGGTCGAACGGGCGGTGGTTCTCCTCCGATCCCGCGAACGGGTAGCGCGTGCTGTCGAAGATGCCGTACAGCGCGTAGTAGTCGGTGGTCGGGATGGGGTCGAACTTGTGGTCGTGGCAGCGCGCGCAGTTCATGCTCAGGCCCAGCACCGCGTGGCCGAGCGTGTCGATGGTGTCCTCGATGGTGAGCTGCTTCTCGCGCTCGGGCGCGACGCTGAAGCGCTTGGCCAGGGCGATGAAGCCGGTGGCGGCGATGTTGCCGCGGCGCTCCTCATCGTCGCCGGCCGGCAGCAGGTCGCCGGCGATCTGGGCGCGGATGAAGCGGTCGTAGGGCAGGTCGTGGTTGAAGGCCGCGATCACCCAGTCGCGGTAGCGCCACGCCTGCGGCACTGGGTAGTCGGCGCTGTCGCCGGCGGTGTCGGCGTAGCGCGCCACGTCCAGCCAGTGCCGGCCCCACTGCTCGCCATAGCGCGGCGAGGCGAGCAGGCGGTCGACCAACCGGGCGTAGGCGTCAGGCGCCTGGTCGGCGACGAAGGCGTCGCTCTCCTCCGGCGTCGGCGGCAGGCCGGTGAGATCGTAGGTGGCGCGGCGGATGAGCGTGCGGCGATCGGCGTCGGGCGTCGGGGTCAGGCCCTTGTCCTGGTGGCCGGCGGCGATGAAGCGGTCGATGTCGCCCTCGGCCCAGCCCGCGCCGGCCGCAGGCACCGCGACCTCGGCTACTGGTTTGAACGACCAGAACTCCCTGCCCTTGGCCATCAGCGCGGCGCGATCGACGACCGGCGCCGCCACCGCGCCGTTGGCCTCGGGATGCGGTGCGCCCATCGCCACCCACTTCTCGAGGTCGGCCTGCTCCTGGTTGCTGAGCTTGTCCGCTTCCTTGGGCGGCATCGCCAGGTCCTCGGTGCTGCGGTGCACCGCGGTGATGATCTGGCTGCTCTCGGGCTTGCCCGGGACCACCGCCGGCTTGCCGGACTCGCCACCGCCGATCATGCCGGCATAGGTGTCCAGGCGCAGGCTGCCCTTGATCTTCTTGGCCGTAGCGCTGTGGCAGGAGTAGCACTTGTCGGCGAGCAGCGGGCGCACCGCGTGTTCAAAGAAGTCGATGCCGGCGGTGTCAGCGGCAGAGGCCGTGCCGAGGCAGCCCGCGAGTCCGACGACGGCCGCCAGCGCCAGGAGGCGGCCATGGGCGGTTCGTGAGTTCGGCGACTGGCTCATGGCTAACAGTGTACCGCCGGTAGGGCGGCCTGTTTACCACCGGCTCGCCAACCTTGAGCTGCGCCGCTGTACGGAACTGCTGATGGCGCGGTGGGATGAGACGGTTTCACGGAAGGGCTTCGCGCCAGCGGTGCAAAGCTGACGCAGTTTCCACGGGCGGCACTCATCCGCGTCCAGGCCATGCTTATTGCGCAGGTGATCGCGCGCCGTCCAGCGCACTTTCGGATCGTCAGCCGCGCCGGTCAGCCGGGATCGCGACGCCGACCTGCTCCAGCACGGTGGTCGCATAGCTGCCCGAGGGCAGGGCGAATTCCACCCACGTCACCTCGCCCGCAGCGCTGATCACCGGCGGCGCGCGGAAGGGCACCACCGAAGGCCGGCGCTCGCCGGGGCTTTCTAGGGCGCCGCCGCGCTCGAACCACGACCACACCACGCCGGTGTCCGCGGCCCAGGCGCGCTCCTCCGCATCGATTGGCGGCAGCGGGCGGAGGCGGTTGCCACCGGGCAGGGGCCCGGTGGTGAAGGCGTCGAGCACCCCGGGCGCGGCTCGGCGGTTGGTGTCCTCGAGCGTCGCCTCATCGGCCAGGAAGGGCGCGCCACGCGTGGTGCAGCCGAGATCGCCCGGGCGCAGGCGGTGGAGCAGCCCCGCCGCCGTACGCGCGTCGAGCACTGCATTGAACACCGCGCTCTGGGCGGCGGAGGCCACCAGTTTCAGCAGTTGGTCGCCCGCCGCGCGCAGCGCGCCGCCAAGATCGTCGGGCCGGCGCCGCAGCGCGCCCAGCACGCGGCCCTCGGGGCCGGGACGGAAG
>JACDGQ010000766.1 GCA_013821615.1 Planctomycetota bacterium | reverse complement strand
GTCGCGGACCGTGCCCGGCAGGCCCGGTCGCGCCGCCGCGCGCAGCTCGCTGCCGACGATCAACAGCAGGGCGGCGAGGGGGGCGAAGTCGCTCCAGGCCAGGTCGAGGCCGGCCGTGTAGCCGAGTACGAACTGGTGCAGCCCGGCCGCCGCGAGCATGACCAGGGCCTGCACCCAGCGCATCGCCGGCCGCGCCAGGAAGCCGCGCTCCGCGGCGGACCAGGGCGCCGCTCCACGGGCCAGGGCGACGACCAGCAGCAGCGCCGCCGCGAGCACCAACCACCAGCCGGGCAGCCACAGGGTCATGGGCGCCAGGCCGCGATCGGGACCGGCCGCGCCGACCGGGGTGAGGGCGGCGTTCAGGCCCATCGCGCCCGGCCACAGGAAGCTCCAGCCGGCGATCAGCAGGAGGGGGAGGCGGAGAGCGCGCGGGGTGGCGGGCTCCTCCGCGGTTCCGGGTCCGGCCGGGCCCGTGGCCGCGGGCCGGATGGTGGCGCGGTTCCAGGTCCGCCAGGCGACCACGCTCAGCCCGAGGCCGCCGGCCCCGAGCAGCAGGGTGATGTAAGGGCGGTCGGTGGCGACCAGATCGAGGGTCAGTCCGGCGGCGATCGTGAATGCCGCACCAACCACGCTCGCAGCGATGCCGTCGGGATTGGCGGGCTGCCAGCGGCACATCGCCCACACCACGCCGAGCAGGGCGGCCAGGTAGGTGGCGAGGATGCCGCTCACCGCCAGGCGGCCGGTGACCTGGGCAGGATCGCCGATGGTCGGCGCGAGCAGTCCCCAGGCGCCGCCGAGCAGGCAGGCCGCGCTGAGCAGGGTGATCAGGCTGGCCGCTCCGGGCCAGGCGATGAAGGCGCGTGCCTGCGCGCCGACGGTGAGCCCGTCGTCCTGGGTGCGGTGCGGGCGCTGCGCGTTGGCGCTGCGCGCCCCCCGCGATCCGGCGCGGGCGGCCCCTCCCCCGGCTGCGGATTCCTCCAGCTCCGGAAACTGCTTAACAGATGTGGCTGGTCGCGGCTGGGATTCCTCCAGCCCGGGAAACGGGGTCGAGGGGACGCCGTCGGCGCCGGCATCAGGCGGGGTGGGATCATTCATGGCGGCTCTCCCGGTGGTTCTGGAAGAAATTACCCTGCTGGCGCATGGCGCGAGCGGATCACCGCGTGCGCCATTGCGCACGTCCGCAATTTCTTGCGCGCAAGTGCCGGAAATGGGTGCAGGCGGCGCGGTCCTGGCGTACGGGATTGCGCGCTGGCGGTTCGTGGGCCATCCTCACCCCATGGACAAGGGCGAGCATTTCGGCGATCTGTTCTCGTCCCTGGTGCGCCGGCGCGGGCTGACCATGGCGGCGTTCGCGGCCCTGGTCGAGGCCAGCCCGTCGAGCCTGAGCCGCATCCGCACCGGCAAGCAGGCTCCGGAGCCGGCCCATGCGGAACGCTGGGCGGCGACCCTCGGCCTGGAGGGCCCGGAGCGGCGCGAATTCCTGGCCTCTGCGCTGCTCGCCGCGACCCCTGCGCCGATCCGCGCGCGCCTGCACGAAGCCGAGACCCAGACTGCGGCGGCGCGCGATCAGGGGGCGCGCCTGGCTGAGGATTTCGGGCGCTACCGCTCGATGACCGGCTTCCACGACGGGTCGTGGCTGACCTATTCGCGCTCGTTCCTCAACGACGGCCTGGTGCAGCGCAGCCTGCTCAAGATCGACGGCGATCGCGCCGCCCTCGAGGTGCGCACCGCGGGCATGCTGCGGTACAGCTACCACGGCAGCTGCGAGGCCCTGGGCGACAAGCTCTTCCTGCGCCTGGCAGAGGACCGCGGCGGCGTCGAATGGGTGCAGATCACCCTGCATTCCCTGTTCGATTGGAGCCGTCCGGCCTTCCTGTACGGGCTGGTGTGCGGCATCTCCGGGAAGGACGTGCAGCATGGCCTGAGCTGGCCCGCCGCGGCGCGCATGGTGCTGCTGCATGTGCCACAGCCGCTCGGCGAGCCGGCCATCAACGAACGGCGCCGCCAGCTGACCGACATCCTCGGCGCCTTTCCGGCGAACCAGTTGCGCCACCTGTGGCCGGGCTTCCTGGGCGAGGACGACCACCTGCGCGCGGCCCTGCGCCTGGACGATGGCGACCTCGACGCGACCCTGCTGCGCCTGACCGACAACGGCCTGGGCAACGATCACGTGCTGCGCGCGGTGCTGGGCGCCTGAGGGTCTGCGGAAACGCGTAAAC
>JACDGQ010000068.1 GCA_013821615.1 Planctomycetota bacterium | reverse complement strand
GCGCGAAGCGCACCTGGCGGGAATAGCGCAGCGCCTCCGCGGCGTTCACGGCGCGGCCGGCCGGCGCGGCGGCAGGTGCACGACGCTCTGCGGAAAGGCGATGGCGATGCCTTCGCTGCGGTAGCGCGCGTGCAGGCGCTTGATGAAGGCATGGCGGACCTCGCCCTGGTCAGCGAAGGCCTTGGCGCGCAGCGAGATCGTGGCGGTGATCGCCGAGTCGGCGAAGGCATTGTAGCGCATCACCGGATCGTGGCCGGGCACTGCGCTGGCGTTCTCGTGCTGGATCTCACGCGCGACCGCCAGGCTGACCCGCTCGACCTGCTCGAGGTCGCTGCCGTAGTCGATCCCGACCACCACGTTCAGCACCACCTCGTGGTCGGGCATGCTGTAGTTGGTGACGATCGCCGAGGCCAGTTTGGCGTTGGGCACCAGGACGGTGTTGTTCAACCCGGTGACCACCGTGGTGTAGCGCCAGGAGATGTCCGTGACGGTGCCCTCGTCGCCGCTGTCGAGGCGGATGCTGTTGCCGATGCGCACCTTCTTGGCCGACAGGATCTGCAGGCCGGCGAAGAGGTTGCTAAGCGGGTCCTGCAGGGCCAATGCGACCGCCAGCCCACCGACGCCGAGGGCAGTCAGCACCGGCGTGATGGAGATGCCCTGCGACTGGAGGATGACCAGCACACCCAATCCAAAGATGAGCAGACGCACGAGGTTGATGAGGATCGACGAGGTCGCCTGCGCGCCGGCCAGTCCGCCGGTGGCGATGCCCATGCCCCCGGTCGCCAGACGCACCAGGACCAGCGTGATCGAGGCGGTGCCGGCGATCAGCTGGATGCGCCCGATCAGGGCCAGGGTCTCCGGCGTGAAAGGACCGAGATGGGCACCCACCGACACGCCCACCATCAGGCACCAGAAGAAGGTGACGCCGCGCAGGGCCTGGAGCACCACCTGATCCCAGCCGGTATGCCCACGCGCTTCGACCCAGGCGCGCAGGCGGGCCAGGACGATGATCTCCAGGCCGAGGCCCAGGACCAGGCCGCCAGCCAATCCCAGGCCGGCGTTGAGGTAGGATTGCATCTCATTGGTCATGGCTGCACCCCGTTCCGGCGGGCGGAGCATTCCCGGCCCGCCCCGCTGAGCAAGGCACCCGCACCAGGAGGCGCCAGGCAGTGGGAACAGCGTGATTCCGGTGCGAGGACGCCTTGTGGAGCGCGGCCGACGCTTTATGCCTACGGCTGGCGCCTAGCGCCGTCATCCGTCGCTAGGCTTTGGCATCCACGGGCTTGACACGATGGGGGTCGACCTCTAGCTTATCCCGCCCATTCGTTCCCCCGTTCAAGTCGATCCCAGAGGTCACCATGGCTGTTCCCAAGCGTCGCACCTGCCCCAGCCGTAAGGGCATGCGCCAGTCCCACCAGGCCCTCAAGCCCCCGGGCATCTCGATCGACAGCAAGACCAAGAGCGTCCATCGCCCGCACCACGTCGACCTGCGCACCGGCATGTACCGCGGTCGCCAGGTGCTCTTCCGCGAGGAAGAGACCGGCGGCGACACCACCGCCTGAGAGCGTGAAGCACATGCGCCTCGCCCTCGATGCCATGGGCGGCGACGATGCCCCCCGCGCGATGGTGCAGGGTGCGATCGACTACGCCCGCAAGCACCCCGACCACGAGGTCGTGCTGGTCGGCCGTGAGGCCGACATCCGCGCCTGCCTCGCCACCGAATTGAAGTCGGCGACGGCGCAGCTGGCCAACATCAGCATCGAGCACGCGCCCGACATCATCAGCATGGCCGACAAGATCCAGGCGCTGAAGGACAAGCCGGGCGACAGCATGAACCGCTCGGCCCAGCTGGTGAAGCAGGGCAAGGCGGACGCGATGGTGCTGTGCGGCAACACCGCCTGCAGCGTGGCCGCGGCCCAGATCCACCTGCGCCGCATCCCCGGCGTCAAGCGCGCCGGCCTGCTCACCCCCCTGCCGACCCCCAAGGGTCACACCTGGCTGTGCGACTGCGGCGCCAATGCCGTGGGCAAGCCCGAGCACCTCGCGCAGTTCGCCGAGATGTCCTCGGCCTTCCTCGAAGTGGCGATGGGCGTCAAGCGCCCGAGCGTCGGCGTGCTGTCGATCGGCTCCGAGGACGGCAAGGGCGACGAGCTGACCCAAGAGACGCTCGAGCTATTGCGCCGCACCAACCTCAACCTGGTCGGCAATGTCGAGGGCCACGACATCTACACCGGCGACGTCGACATCGTGGTGTGCGATGGCTTCACCGGCAACGTCGTGCTCAAGGCCAGCGAAGGCGTCTACGAGGCGATCGTGACCATCCTCAAGGAGGAGATCTACAGCAGCATGCGCACCAAGGTCGGCGCCAAGCTGATGAAGCCCGCCTTCGACGGCCTGCGCCGGCGCACCCATTGGAGCCTGGTCGGCGGCGTGCTGCTCGCCGGCGTCGACGGCGTGACTATCATCGGCCACGGGCGCAGCAACCGCATCGCGGTCTACCACGCCCTGCGCCAGGCCGCGCGCTGCGTCGAGACCAAGGTCATCGAGGCCATGCGCGCGCGCTTCCGCGCCCGCCCCACAGAGACCGCTGAGGCGGGGTGACGGCGGGGAGGGGAGAAGGGGAGGGGAGAAGGGGAAGGCAGGAGGGCGGAAGGGCGGAAGGGAAGGCAGGAGGGGAAGATGGCACGAGCTTCGTGCGACTCTCCAGGGTATGCCGCCCGGTAAGCCCGAACCTGCTCACCTCCTTCACTTGATTCTCCGCCCACAGTCTCCCCATCTTTTTCCCCGTTCTCCGTTCTCTGTTCTCCCCTTCCGCCCTTCCGCCCTTCCGCCCTCCTGCCTTCCCCTTCCCCCCTCCGTCTCCCCGACAATCCCCTGGCGGGATGGCGCTGCGGGAGTAAGCTCTGCCACGTATGAAGACGACCCGTTATTTCTGGTTCATCCCCACGGCCATCTCCGACTAGGGACGCGCCAGACCCGGCTCGCCATACCCCTGGTCGGACGACCAGGGGTTTTCCGTTGGCGCCGCCCCGATCGATCCGCCGAGCACCCCATGCGCAAGACCAATGACCTCCACATCGTCGAGACCAGACCCTTGCTGACGCCCGCGACCCTCGCCCGCGACCTGCCGATCACCGACCGCGCCAGCGAGCTGGTCGCCGGCACGCGCGACGCCATCCGCGCCATCCTGCGCGGCGAAGACCGCCGCCTGCTGGTGGTGGTCGGGCCGTGCTCGATCCACGACGTCGACGCCGCGCGCGATTACGCCGCGCGCCTCAAGCCGCTGCGCGACGAACTGTCCGGCGAACTCGAGATCGTGATGCGCGTGTACTTCGAGAAGCCGCGCACCACCACCGGCTGGAAGGGCCTGATCAACGATCCGCACCTTGATGGCAGCTACGACATCAACGCCGGGCTGCGCCTGGCGCGCGCCCTGCTGCTCGACCTCGCCGCCAGCGGCGTGCCGGCGGCCACCGAGCTGCTCGACCCGATCATCCCGCAGTATATCGCCGATGCGATCGCGTGGACGGCGATCGGCGCGCGCACCACCGAGAGCCAGACCCACCGCGAGATGGCCTCCGGGCTGTCGATGCCGGTCGGCTTCAAGAACGGCACCGATGGCGGCCTTGGCGCCGCGGTCAACGCCATGGTCGCGGCGGCGCATCCGCACCGCTTCCTGGGCATCGATGCCGCGGGCATGGCCAGCATCGTCGCCACCACCGGCAACGCCGACACCCATCTGGTGCTGCGCGGCGGCAAGCACGGCCCCAACTACGACGCCGCCCAGGTCGCCAAGGCGGCGACCCAGCTTGGCGAGCATGGCGTGTGCCCACGCCTGATGGTGGACTGCAGCCATGACAACGCGGCCAAGGACCACCTGCGCCAGGCGGCGGTGCTGGCCGACATCGGCGCCCAGGTCGCGAGCGGTTCGCGCCACCTGCTGGGGGTGATGATCGAGAGCCATCTGGTGGCCGGCCGCCAGGCCATCCAGGCTGAACGCGGGCGCATGGTCTATGGCCAAAGCATCACCGATGCCTGCGTTGACTTCCCCAGCACCGCTTCGATGCTGCGGACATTGGCAGAGGCGGCGTCCAAGGGTCGCCTGCAGCCCAATTGAGCCTCCTCCGACGACCGAACGCAGGCCCGCCAGGCCTGCGTTGGTCTTTGCGTTTCACCACATCGCGCCCGGGAACGGAACCATGAGCAGCATCCCAGTGACCGCCGAAGGCAAGCGCAAGTTGCAGGGTGAATTGGACGAGCTCCAGGCGCGCGTGCCGTTCATCTCCAAGGCCATCGCCGACGCGCGCGAGAAGGGCGACCTGCGCGAGAACGCCGAGTACCACGCGGCGCGCGAGGAGATGTCGATGATCAACGCGCGCATCCAGGACCTCAAGAGCAAGCTGTCGCGCGCCGTGGTCGTCGACGAGAGCCAGATCGACCACGATCGCGTCGCCTTCGGCGCCAAGATCAAGCTCGAGGATCTCAAGGACAAGAGCATCGAGGACTGGCACCTGGTCGGCGAGGGCGAGGACGATCCCCTCGAGAACAAGATCCTGACCTCCAGCCCGATGGGCACCGTGCTGATCGGCCGCAAGGTCGGCGAGACCATCGTCGTGGACGCGCCGGTCGGCAAGTTGAAGTTCAAGATCAAGGCGATCGCGTACTGATTGCGGGGCTGCAACCGTGATCGAGGGGTGCGGAGTGCGGAGTGCGGGGTGCGGAGTGCGGCTCCGCCGGGTCCGGTACGCCCCTCGTGAGATCGGCGTGAACGCTGGACACCGGCCACTCCGCACTCCGCACTCAGCACTCCGCACTCCGCACCCATGACCAGCGCCGCGGCCCCTGGACCCCGGTGGGATCCAGCTCATGATCGGCCCGCGATGAGCGAAACCCCCGATCTCGACGCCGAACGCCAGCGCATCGACGCCCTCGACCGCCAGCTGGTCGAGCTGCTTTCGCAGCGCGCGCGCTGCGCGCAGCGCATCGGCCAGGCCAAGGTCGCGCAGGGCGGCGCGGTGTTCGTGCCGCACCGCGAGAGCGAGGTCTTCCGCAAGATCGCCGGTCTCAACCCGGGACCGCTGCCCGAGGGCGCGCTGCGCGCGATCTGGCGCGAGATCATGTCGGCGAGCTTCGCCCTCGAGCAGCCGCTGACCATCTGCCATTTCGGCCAGGCGGGCGCCTTCACCCACCTCGCCGCGCGCCTCAAATTCGGCGCCAGCGTCACCTACGCGCCGGTCGACGGCATCGCCACGGTGTTCGCCGAGGTCGAGCGCGGCCACGCCGATTACGGCGTGGTGCCGATCGAGAACAGCACCGACGGCTCGATCACCGACACCATTGACGCCTTCCTGGCCACCCATCTGCGCATCGTCAGCGAACTGCACCTGAAGATCCGCCACCACCTCATGGCGACCTGCGCGCGCGACCGCATCAAGCGCGTCTATTCCCGGCACACGGTGTTCGGCCAGTGCCGCAGCTGGCTGGCCGCGAACCTGCCCGGCGCGGAACTCGTCGAGCTGGTCTCGACCACCAAGGCTGCCGAGCGCGCCGCCCAGGAAACCGACGCCGCCGCGATCGGACCGGAGGAAGCCGCCGTCAACTGTGGCCTGCCGATCCTCGCCTCCGACATCCAGGACAACCCCAACAACATCACGCGTTTCGTGGTCATCGCCAAGCCGGAGCGCGCCGCGAAGCCGTCGGGCAATGACAAGACCAGCCTGATGTTCGGCGTGCAGGACCGACCGGGCGCGCTCTACGACTGCCTGCTACCCTTCCACCGCTCCGGCATCAATCTGTGCCGCATCGAGAGCCGGCCCAGTCGCCGTCGCCCGTGGGAATACCTGTTCTTCATCGATCTGCTCGGCCACCAGCAGGAGCCGCTCATCCGCGAGGCGCTCGCCGAGCTCGGCCGGCACACCTCGACGTGCGAAGTGCTCGGCAGCTTCCCGCGCGCGGAACGCGCGCTGAACGAGTAGCGATCGTCGACATCGCCCGCGAGCGGCTCCATGGCGACTCGCTCCTCCACGCTTCCCCGGGTCCAGAAGTTCCATTGGTCCATCCCGGCTTCGCCGTGTGCATTGCTCCACTCCGTGGCGCAGCGTTGAATTTGCAGTGCAGGGGTGCACGGAGCCGTGCAGCTTGACGTCCGCCACTGCTTTCACCCCAGGGCCGCCTCGACCTCGATCGCACCGCCCATGCACCTGAAGGCGCGAAGGTTACGGGTTGCTTCGCGGTGTATTCCCGGCTTTTCCCAGTCCGCAGCGGAGGTCGCAGTCTTCCCGGCCCACAGGTCGTGCCGCGATTGGCATGGGAGGCGCTATCTCTTGACAGAAATTCTTACTCTTCCCAAAAAAACCCGCCGTGAGGAATCCATGAACCAACTGACCGCCACCTGCTGCGCCATCGTCGCCTGCGCCACCCTCGCTCTCACCGGGTGCGGCGAGCGTGCCGGGAAGGCCGCCTATCCGAGCGTTTCGAACGATGAATTCACCAGCCAGGTGAAGGACAATCGGGTCACCCTGCTCGACATCAGCGGCTCGAGCAGCTACCGCGAGCAGCATATCGCCTCGGCCATCGATTATCAGGCGCACAAGGATGACCTGCCGACCGTGCTGCCCAGCGACCGCGCCAAGCCGCTCGTCGTCTACGGCTCCGACTTCGATAGCGGCGACTGGCGCGGGGTCATGGACCAGCTCAACACCATGGGCTACACCAACGTCAAGCACTACAACGAGGGCATGCGCGGCTGGGCCGACCACCACGGCGCGGTGGTCGTCGCCGGCGGAGTGGTCGACTCCACCAGCATCTCGAAGGACGAGTTGAGCAAGATGATGGCGGACAAGGACGCTGACATGCAGCCGTTCCTGCTGGACATCAGCGGCAGCAGCGCTTACCGCAAGGGACACCTTCCCGGCGCCATCGACTACACCGCGCACAAGTCGGAGCTGGCGCGCGTCCTGCCCGACCACAAGGAACGCCCGGTGGTCATCTACGGCGATGGCTTCGATTCCGGCGACTGGCGCGAGGTCGTCACCCAGGTGCAGGCGCTGGGCTACCCGCACATCCGCCACTACAACGAGGGCTTCAGCGGCTGGAAGAACAACGGCGGGCCCGTGGTGCTCGAGGGCCAGGACGCCGCCGTCCACTGAGCGGCGCGCCTGCGGGGTCGCCCCGCCCGAAAACTGCCATTGCGAAAACCCGGCGCGAGCGCGCCGGGTTTTTTTCGTCATAGGCACTCCTGGCACCTGATCGCGTGCCCAGGCGATCAGGTGCTCAGAAAATTGACGTCAAGCCCGCGCTGAATACCTGCCCAGCCGCCACATCGATGGCCGTCCAACCGATTTCGGTCGCTGGCTGGGCAGGTTCTCCCCAGCCGACGTGGTCGCCTTCCCCTGGGATCGCCAAGTTGCACTCGGCTGGGGGCGCTGCCGGCCGAGTGCAACTCGGTGATCCCAGGAAGCGCGTCCCGAGGTCGCCGTCAGCGCTTTCATCGCCCGCAGGCGGCATACGCTGCGGCCATGGATCCGTCCTCCGCCATCACCACGGTCATCCGCGCCCGCCGCACGCACAAGCAGTTCACCGGCGCGCCGGTGAGCCGGCTGCAGCTCGACGACCTGCTCGAGCTGGCCTCGTGGGCGCCCACCCACCGCCTGAGCGAGCCCTGGCGCTTCGCGGTGCTCGACCAGGCCGCCATCGCCCGCCTCGGCGAATACCTGCGCTTCGAGCCCGAAATCGCCGCTGTGCCCGATCCGGCCAAGGGCGCCGCCAAGCTCGCCAAGCTGCTCGAGCGACTGCCCAGCCTGGGTGCGATGGTGCAGGTCACCTGGATGCGCGCCGGCGACACGGCCATCGATCTCGAGGACCACGCCGCCGCCGCCGCCGCCGTGCAGAACCTGCTGCTCGCCGCCACCGCGCGCGGCCTGGGCAGTTTCTGGTCCACCTCTTCCGCCCTGGGCCACCCCAAGACCCTCGCCTGGTGCGGCTGCGACCCGCACCGCGAGGGCTTCCTCGGTTCGATCTGGCTCGGCCTGCCCGCTGACGCGCCCCCGCCGCCGCCGCGCCGCCCCTTAACTGAACGCGTGCGCTGGCTGTGAACCCGATGCGGTGCGGAGTGCGGGGTGTGGAGTGCGGAGTGCCGGAAAAAAAGGCAGAATCCGATTCCGTCCTCGGGAATGTCCTCCTGAAGCCCCCAAATCGCCTCGTGCAACGGTGATCCCTGTCCTCCGCACTCCGCACTCCGCACTCCGCACTCCGCACTCCGCACCCCGCACCCTTCCCCCAAGGCCTCCCCCGCCGTGTCCGCCGCCCTGACCGCCCCTGAGCTGCCCGCCGAAACCGCGCGCCGCCGCACCTTCGCCATCATCGCCCATCCGGACGCGGGCAAGACCACGCTCACCGAGAAGCTGCTGCTCTACGCGGGCATGATCCGCACCGCGGGCATGGTCAAGAATCGCAAGACCGGGCGCATGGCGACCTCGGACTGGATGGCGATGGAGCAGGAGCGCGGCATCTCGATCACCGCCTCGGCCATGCAGTTCGAGTACAAGGGCTGCATCATCAACGTGCTCGACACGCCTGGCCACCAGGACTTCAGCGAGGACACCTACCGCACCCTCACCGCGGCCGACAGCGCGATCATGGTGCTGGACGCCTCCAAAGGCGTCGAGACCCAGACCCGCAAGCTGTTCGCAGCCTGCAAACTGCGCGGCGTGCCGGTGCTGACCTTCATCAACAAGTGTGACCTGCCCGGCCGCGATCCGCTCGAGCTGATGACCGAGGTCGAGGAGGTGCTCGGCATCCAGGCCAGCGCCATGAACTGGCCGGTCGGCTCGGGCAAGGAGTTCCGTGGCGTGGTCGACCGCCGTACCGGCGACCTGCTCGCCTTCCGCCGCACCGCCGCCGGCGGCGCGCAGCGCGCCGAGCTCGAACGCGTGCCGTTGTCGGCGGCGCGCGCCGGCGAGATCCTCGGCCCCGAGCTGGCCGCCAAGCTGCGCACCGACCTCGAGATGCTGCAGATCGCCGGCAACGAGTTCACCCGCGAAGATTTCCTCGCCGGCCGCATCACCCCGGTGTTCTTCGGCTCGGCGCTGACCAACTTCGGCATCGAGCCGTTCTACGACGCCTTCGTCGAGCTCGCGCCCTCGCCCAGCGCGCGCCAGGCCACGCGCCTCGACGGCACGGCGGTGACCATCGACCCGCTGACCGCGCCGTTCAGCGCGTACGCCTTCAAGATCCAGGCCAACATGGATCCGCGCCACCGCGACAGCCTGGCCTTCGTGCGCATCGTCAGCGGCCGCTTCGAGCGCGACCTGGTGGTCAAGCACTACCACCGCGGCGAGTTCGTGCGCGAACTGCGCCTGAGCCGCCCGCAGACCATGGTCGCGCGCGACCGCACCACCCTCGACGTCGCCTATCCCGGCGACGTGGTCGGCCTGGTCAACGCGGGCTTCGCCATCGGCGACACCATCCTCGCCCAGGCCGGACCGGCCAAGGACGGCTTCGAGCACGCGCCGCTGCCGCAGTTCCCGCCCGAGGTCTTCGCGCGCATCCAGCCCGCCGACCTGACCAAGCGCAAGTCGTTCGACAAGGGCATGCTCCAGCTCGCCAGCGAGGGCGCCGTGCAGGTGCTCCGGAGCTGGGACAACCCCACCGGCGACCCGTTCATCGCCGCCGTCGGCCGCCTGCAGTTCGAGGTTCTCGTGTACCGCCTGCGCGACGAATACGGCGTCGAGACCGAGCTCAGCGAGCTGCCCTTCCAGTGCAGCGCCTGGCTGGTCGGTGACGTCGAGACCTTCAAGCCGACCCACGGTTCAATGCTGGCCAGGGATCACCGCGGCAAACCGGTGGTGCTGTTCCCGGGCGAATGGGACAAGCGCTATTGCGCGGGGCAGAATCCGCAGCACAGCTTCCGCGATATCCTTTAGGGAGGCGCCTGGCGCCTGGTGCGAGGTGCGAGGTGCGAGGTGCGAGGTGCGAAGTGCGAAGTGCGGGGTGCGAGACTTGAGACTCGAGACTCGAGACTCGAGACTCGAGACATCGAATTGTTGTGAAGGAATGGTGCGAGATTCGCGGTTCGAAACGCGCACGTATCCGCACCGCGATCTGAAAGTGCGGAGTGCGGCAACAGTCGCGGCACATTGACTGCGACGAGTGTCGTATCTGCGAACCCCATGCGTGATCGCGCAAGGCGGACGCGCGGAATTCCCGGGTCCTTCATGGCTCTACGGCCGGGCGGGTTTGGCTGGAATCGTCGCCGCTGGTGGCGATAACGCGCCTGCTCGGTGCGGGCTTCCGCTTCACCACGGTCGTCCTCCGTACTCTGGAGGCGACGCGCGTGGACCCGACCGGGAAGGGCCGCCGCGTCCCACGTCCATTCCGTCCAGCCACCTTGGAGTCCCCCATGCTCGACTTCGCCAGCGCTGGACTGCTCAGCATCGACAGCCTCATCGCCTCCGCGGCCCTCGCTCCGGTATTGGCGAGGTCGCCCAGGCGCTGGCGGCTCGCAGCCGTGTTCGGGATCTGCGATGCGCTGGCCTACGTCGTCGGCGGCATGCTGCCGCAGGCGACGGGCCTGGACGGCATCGTCGGGATCGGCGTGCCGCTGCTGGTGGTCGCCTATGCCTGCTACTGCCTGGCGGTCGCGTCCTGGGCGGCGATGCGCGCGGA
>JACDGQ010000765.1 GCA_013821615.1 Planctomycetota bacterium | reverse complement strand
ACCGTGATCTTCACGCCGCTGACGCGCTTCCACCTGCGCGGCATCGTGGCGCTGCAGCTGAACCTGATCGGCAAGCGCCTCGAGGAACGCAACGTGCGCCTGGTGCTGAGCGACGCGGCCCTCGACCGCATCCTCAAGGAGGCCTACGACCCGCAGTACGGCGCGCGCCCGCTCAAGCGCTACCTCGAGCGCCAGGTCAGCAACGCGCTCAGCCGGCGCATCATTTCGGGCGATCTGCCGGACGGCGCCGAGGCCATCCTCGAGCCGGACAGCGAAGAGGGCCTGTCCATCCGCGTGGTACCGCCCAAGCCGGCGCGCATCGAGAGCGCCGGCGGGCGGTGAGCCGTCCGCAGGACACCGCGGTCAGAGTTTGAATCCCACGTAGATGTCGAAGACCCCACCGCTGCCGGAATAGGTGACGTCGGCATCGATGCCCGGCTGGTGGACCTTGGAACTCCAGCCCTCGACGCCGAGGTCGGCGCCGAGGATGAGGTGGTTGTCGAAGGTGTACATCGCGCCCACGGTGAGGCCAAGGGCCACGTAGGGGCCGCTGTCGGAGTGGCCAGCATCGTCGTGCTCGCGCGCGCTGCCGAGGTCGATGTACGGGGTGAGGCCGAAGCGCCAACGCGCGACGCGCAGGAACGGTCCGATGGCGAAGCCGACGCTGGAATCGGAGACGTCGAAATCGCCGCCCGCGGTGTGGCCATTGTGCCGTGAGACCGCGATGTTCGGACCGAACTGCAGGCCGATCTGACCCGCGATGTCGGGCGTGTAGTAGGCCGAGAAGCGGATGGTGCCACCACCGTGGTCGTCGATGTCGGAGCTGGCGCCGGAATTGTCCGTCTTGGCCTTCGCGACGCCAGGCGCGCCGCCCAGAGCGAGGCGCAGGTCCCAGCCGTTGCCCTCTTCGGCGCACGCATGCGCACAGCCAGCGGCGAGGAGGACGGAGGGGATGAGATGGCGGATGCGCAGCATGGTCGGCTCCTGGGGTGGTGACTCGGCGCCAGCGTGCGCGCGCGCCCAGGCTGGCAATGACGGCATTTCCCCCACCCCACGCACAGCCCGCTGCGTCCTGCACGAGCACGTGCCACGGTCGTCCGACGTCCGCACGTCCGGCAGCCGTCGGGTTTCGCTGGCCGTCAGACTTCCGGACTTCCGGACTTCCGGACTTCCGGACGGTTCTCCATCGGATAACGCAGCCCGAACTGCCGGCGCAGCTCGTCGAGGATGCGCATCAGCGCCAATGACTCGTCGAGGGTGACGACCGCGCTCTCGGTCCGACCGGCGCGCAGGCAGCGACCGACCTCCGCGGCCTCGAAGTTGTAGCCGTTGCCGCCCTGGTGGCCGAGCTGCACGTCCTCGGTGCGGTCGCCGGCGGTCAGGATCGCGCGGTCCGCGCGCCAGAAATTCGGCACGGTGATGCGCCCAGCGGTGCCGTCGATGCGCAGGCCATGGGTGGTCTCGGTGCGCACGCCACAGGACAGCACGGCGAGCTGGCCCTGCGGATACGCGAGCACCATCGCGGCCTGCTCGTCGACGCCGGTGGCGCCGAGGTGGGCGAGCCCGGTGATGCGCGCGGGGTTGGGCCCGAAGACCATCGCCGCCGCCGCGATCGGATAGATGCCGACGTCGAGCAGGCCACCCCCAGCGAGCGCCGGATCGAGCAGGCGGCTGCCGGGATTCCACTCCGCGCGAAAGCCGAAGTCGGCAGTGACCATGCGCGGCTCGCCGATCGCGCCGGCGGCCAGCCACTCGCGCACGCGCTCCATCGCCGGCAGGAAGCGCGTCCACATCGCCTCCATCAGGAAGACACGCTCGGCGCGCGCCACCGCCACCACCTCGGCGAGCTCGGCCGCGTTCACCGTGAACGGCTTCTCGCACAGCACGGCCTTCTTCGCGCGCAGGCAGAGGATGGCATCGGCGCGGTGCATGGGATGCGGGGTGCCGATGTAGATCGCATCGACCTCCGGATCGGCAGCGAGCGCCTCGTAGCTGCCATGCGCGCGCGCCCCGCCGAATTCGGCGGCGAAGGCCTGGGCCTTGTCGAGACTGCGCGAGCCCACCGCGGCCAGCCTGGCGTCGGGCACCGCCTTGAGGCCGAGGGCGAACTTCCGGGCGATGGCGCCGAGGCCGAGGATGCCCCAGCGGATGGGTGCGGACATGGGGACTCTCCGGAAGAAGGCCGTGCGGGGTGCGGGGTGCGGGGTGCCGAGTGCGGGGTGC
>JACDGQ010000067.1 GCA_013821615.1 Planctomycetota bacterium | reverse complement strand
CGCCTGGGCCCGCCTGCGCGCCGCGTGGACCGGCGGCGCCTACATGGATCAGGGGCCGTTCTTCCTGCGCGCCGCCGCGCTGCGCTGCGGCGTTCCCGCTGCCGGTCCCTACGACACCGCGGAGCTGGGCAGGAAACTCGCCGGGCCTGGCCGGTTCACCATCGCACCGGTGCCCATGGCGGTCTCGTGCCGGGCCTACGCGGGGGGCAGGACGGCAGCGGTCACGCTGCACCATCAGCGCCTGCGCCTGCGCCACCACCTGCGTGCATGCTTGCCAGGATCGGTCGCCCGTGGCGGGCAGGCGCCATGACGGCCACAGGCGGATCCGCGACCCGCATCGTGCTGCTCGGGGCCGGGCACGCCCACCACTACGCGCTGGCCCACCTGGAGGCGTACGCGCGCAGCGGATGCGCAGTGACCCTGGTCGCCGAAAACCCCTTCTGGTACTCCGGCATGGCGTCCGGGATCCTCGGTGGGGACTACGCGCCTGAGGAAGCCCAGATCGATGTCTTCGCTCTGGCGGCTCGCGGTGGTGCGACGGTCGTCGCGGGCCGGGCCACGTTCATCGACCGGCCGGGGCGCCGGGTGGTCCTCGAGGATGGTAAGACGGTTCCGTATGACCTCGTATCGCTGGCCATCGGCAGTGGCGTCCGCACCGACCTGACGCTGCCTGGACCAGAAAGCGCCTTCACCGTCAAGCCGCTGGCGCGACTCTGGGATCTGCGCTGCGTGCTCGAACGGCTGGTGCATGAGCGCGCGCAGGCGCCGGTCACGGTCGTGGTCATCGGCGGCGGGGCGAGCGCCTGCGAAGCCGCCGCGAACGCGCACGCGCTCATCACCGCTCGCGGCGGACGCGCGCAGATCGTCCTGGTCACCGGCGAGACATGGTTGTCAGTGCTCCCGGACCACGTCCGCGCGCAGGTCGCGCGGGATTTCGCGCGGCGCGGCATCCGGGTCGAACGGGCGCGGGCGCTCGGTTGCACCGCGCATGGCGTCGCGGTCGTCGGGCGGCCCGTGATCACCTGCGATGCCGTGGTGATCGCCACGGGACTGAAACCACCACCGCTCGCGGCCGCCAGCGGGCTGCCCGTCGATGGCGAGGGAGCACTCCTCGTCGACGCCAACCTCCGCTCGCTGGGCGACCCGCGCATCTTCGGCGGCGGCGACTGCATCGCCATCGCCGGCCACGACGTGCCTCGACTCGGGGTCTTCGCCGTGCGCCAGGGGCCGGTGCTGCACGCGAACCTCATCGCCGCAGCGCGCGGCACGCAGCTGCGCATCTACCGGCCCCAGCGCCGCTGGTTGTCGATCCTGAACCTGGGCGACCACCGCGGTCTGGCCACCTGGGGCCCGTTCAACTGGCACGGACGCGGAGCGTGGCTGCTGAAGGATCGCATCGATCGGGCCTTCATCCGGCGTTATCGGCGGACGTGCTTGGCCCGCTGGAGTTCATAGTCCATCGGATCGCGGCATGCGTACGGATCAGGTCCTGGACCCGCTTCCGGGCGTGTTCCCAACGACCAATGCCAAGGAAGCTGCGGCTGAACATGCATATTGCAGTGACACGTGGGTACCTGGCGGAAAAGACCTCGAAACTCACCTGTAACGACTCGCCGCATGCCCGGTAGACCCGCTGAGGTCACGGCGGCCGGACGGTCCGGATCCTCTGGACGTGGAACTTTACCGAGACCAAGGAGGCCATCACATGCACGCTCAGAAGAATTTCGCTCGCTCCATCTTGCCTGGCGCCACCCTCGCTGCCCTTGTCCTGTCCGCCGGGTGCGGCAGTGGCTCCAACAGCAACACCAGCGAGGTGCACAGCGCCGGGGCGACCACCCCGCCTGCGGAACAGCTCACGTCGGTGCAGATGTCGGCCTCTGCGCTGGATGCCCTCAGCCAGTCCAGTGGCGCGGCGAACGACGCCATCATCCAGGCGGGGACCAGCGCCTCGGTCTCGACCAGGTCGGCATCCGGTACCACTGCGGCGACGGCCTTCACCTTCAGCAACTCCGGAACCTTCACCGTCGACCTGGATGCCCGCGATGGTCTCGGCGGCGACAGGTACCCCAACGCCACCGGAACCTTCACCGTCCATTACAGCGGCAGCGCCGTCAGCAGCCAGCCGACCGGCACCGGTGGGACTGCGGGTTACGACGTCTCGCTGACGTTCGATACCGACGCGGTCTTCACTGATCCGGTCAGCGGCGCCCGCGCCACCATCGACCACGGATCGTCCGTCGCCTACAGCCTGGAGATCGCCTGGAACCGTCCAGACGCCGACCACTGGACGTTGAGCTCGGACGCCCAGCTGACCGTTCCGACCTGGTCGGGTTCCCTGGTCCAAGGCACCGATACCGCCACGGGGACGCATAGCGGTCACGCCCATGAGACCCACTCCCTGGCCTATGCCGCCGGCGCATTCTCGTACGTCCCCACCGTCGTTTCACATTGGAACTCGACCGTGGTCCGGAACGGCATCAGCCATGCCGTGGTGTGGGACCGCACCTCGATCGATCACATCACCGTCACCGTCGACGGCACGCTCTATGGCCCGTTCACCCGCGCCCAGGCGGCGGCGATCATCCACGCCAACGTCCACTGATCTGCGCAGCCTTTCCCAGAGCGAGCCCGGCCATCGTCCAGCGATGGCCGGGACTGACGGCAAGGTCGCTCAGGCTCATCCGGCACGTGCGTGGAGCATCTCCACGTACCTGAGCACCGGGGTGCAGCGCACGGGATCAGAATTGACGCCGAATCCCAATCATGGGGCATCAGGGTTTCGTGTGGGTCGGGTAGCTCGCTTCGCTCGGCATGAGGTCGAGTCCCCCGAGGTGGAAGAGGATAGCTCGGCGGAAGCGCTCGCGGTTTCGAAAGCCGCAGGCCATAGTTTTGATCTTCTGGATGCGAGCGTTGAGCGACTCTCCGATGGCGTTGGTTGAGGCAGTGACCACGGCATTGAGAATGCCCCAAAGGTGGTTCTTGATGGTGGCGGCGACCTTCTTGACTGGCGCAAGCTGGCAGCGGTCCATCCAACCCAGCAGTCGTCGCCAGCCCTTCTCTGCCCAGTTGCGTGAGGTGAAGCCCCAGAGCTTACCTGCCTGTTCCTTGATGGCCCATGCCCGCGCTGTCTTGAGCGATGCTCTGGTCAATGCCATAAACCAGGTTCGGCTGCGGTTGTCGGTGCGCTCGGAGTTCCGCAACCAGTGGTGCTTGGTGTGGGTGAGGATGCTCTCGCCACCATTTGCGCGCAGCGCTTTGTGCTCCTGAATGCGGACATCATCAACAGCCTTGCCAAAGTAGCTGGCGATGTGAAACCGGTCGAAGCAGATCTTTTGGTCGGCATCTGGGATCCGTTCCAGGAAAGCGTTGATGAATGCCTCCCACATGTCCATCGAGACGGTCTGGATCGCCTGCTTCTGCTGATCACTGAGCGTGTCCAGCCAAGTTCGCACCGTCTCCTTCTTGCGGTCTTCGAGGACTTCCAAGACGACGCGGCGATCCCGGTCGGTGATGACCGACACGTATTCGTGATCGTCCTGATAGGAGGTCTCGTCGATGCCCAGGTTCCTCACGAGCGTGGGTTTTCTGCGAGCAAGTCCGCGCTCGATCGCCCGTTGCTGGATGCCATCCACTTGATCCCAGGTCAGTCCCACCAGCTCGGCTACGGCCTTGATCGGCGCCTCGCCCAACCATGCAATGACCATGGCCTCGAACAGGGCCGTGAAACGGCCACCCGGTGCGGCCCAAGGCACCGTCACCTGCTGCACCCCGTGTTCTGGACAATCCACACGAGGGATCTCCGCCTCGAGAACGGTCTGCAACTGGCAGGTATCGAGATGTCGCCAGCTGCGCTTCCGGTGGTCGTAGATGCCGCAGGAACGGCCGCAGGTCGGGCATGAGAGCGGCATGCCGGGCTCATGCCCCACCACCACGACCACCTGACGGTCGGCAAGGCTCAAACGGATGTCGTCAACCTTCCATGGGGACGAAAGGCCGAGGATTTGCTGGTAGAGTTCGCGATCGCGCATGACCGATCATGCCAGAAAATCTGCCCGGAGCGAGCTACCCGACCCACACGAAACCCTGATGCCCCCCAATCATAACATTGTCCTCGTCCGCCATCCCCCGAACCCTATCGCCGTCATCCCGATCCAGAGAAGATATCATGCTCATCCCCGACGGCTACGGCACCCTGTTCCCGTATATGATCGTTGCCAACGCCGCCACTTTCATCGACTTCCTCATCGCCGCCTTCGGCGCCGTCGAGATCCACCGCACCCACGGCGAGCACGGCCGCATCGTCAACTCGCAGATCAGCATCGGTACCACGCAGTTCATGGTCAGCGACGCATCGGAAGCCTATCCGCCACGGCCCGGCTCGTACTACCTCTTCGTGGCCAATGCCGATGCGACCATGGCACGTGCGCTGCACTGCGGCGCACGGCTCGAGATGGAAGTGAGCGACAAGCCATACGGTGATCGCCAGGGCGGCGTCATCGATCCGCATGGGAATGTCTGGTGGGTGTCCCAGCGCTTGGTGAGCGGACCGTACCGGGATTGAGCGGGTATGGGTCCGAAGGCGATGGGATCATTCCGCAGTTGCGAAGCAGGAAAGCACCGCCATCCGTTCCGCGCGTGAGCCGGGTCGTCGATGCCTCACGCCACGGTGGCCCCGCCGCATCCCGAGCCCTGGCCTGCCGTACAGCCCAGGCAGTGCGTCGCGGTGGCGACCACCCGCCCATCCATCAGCGCCTGGTCGTAGGCGAAGATGGTGCGGCACGCCATCGGAGTCACTGGCAGCTCGAGCATCTGGTTGAAATCGCAATCGTACAAAGCCCCGTCCCAACCGACTGAGAGGGTGTTCCGGCACATCAGGCCGGCGAGCGTCGAAGGGTTGAAGGCCGCGCTGAGCTTCGCCAGGTAGGACCGGTAGTTGCCCGACGCGATGAGGTATTCCAGGAAGCGGCTGATGGGCATGTTGGTCAAGCCGATGAGGTCGTTGAACACCACCCCGTGGCGGCGCGCGAGCAGGTCGCGCCGCTCGGCTGCCGTCTGCGCAGGCGGCAGGAAGGCGCCGGTGGGATTGCTCATCAGGGTCAGGCGCAGTCCGGTTCCCGCTTGGCCATACCCGAGGTCATTGAGCAGGCGCAGCCCGCGGATCGAGCGCGCGAACACCCCGTCGCCGCGCTGCGTGTCGGTCTGGCCCTCATCGACCGCCGGCAGGGAGGCGACGATGTGCACGCGCTGGTGCGCGAGGAATTCCGCGAGCCCATCCTGCCCGGCGAGCAGCAGCACCGTGAGGTTGCAGCGATCGATGATCTCCGGGACGCCGAGGTCGCGCAGGGCGAGGACGAAGCGGCGGAAGTGCGGGTTGAGCTCAGGAGCTCCGCCGGTGAGGTCGACGATCGGCGGGCGAATGCGCGCGGCGACGTCCAGGCAGGCCTGGAAGGTCGGCCACGCCATGTTCTGGACGGTCTGGTGCGGCCCAGCATCGACGTGGCAATGCCGGCAGCGCTGGTTGCAGAACTTGCCGACGTTGATCTGCAGGACCGTGGTGGGACCGGCGACCAGGGCCGGCTCGGCATGCCTCGCCAGATGCTCGGCGAACGGCGGCACCCCGGCCTCCCCGAGCAGGCGGAGCTGCTGGGCGGGCGCGAGCGGTGCAGTGGTCGCGGGTCCCACCGGACCGCTCACATCGACAGCTGGTCGGCGCGCTTGCGCATCTGCACGCCGTGCACCAGCACCGCACCGCCGGTGATCGCGGCGGCGACGTGCACGGCCTCCATCTGCTCCCCACGCGTGCAGCCCTGTTCGAGGGTGCCCGCGGTGTAGGCATCGATGCAGTAGGGGCACTTGACGGCGTGCGCGACCGCCAGCGCGATCAGGGCCTTCTCACGCTTGGTCAGTTCGCCATCGTCGAAGACCTTGCCGTACCACGCGAAGAAGGCGTCGGCCAGGTGCGGGGCCTCCGTCCCGATGGCGGGGAACTTGGCGAGGTCACCATCTTCATAGTAGGTCACGGTGGGCTCCAGTGGTGGGAGATTCACGCCCTTGGCGTCCACGCCATGGGAAGTTGGCGGAACCCCCGGCGGCAATGCCGGCCGCACTGCGGAAGCCCCGGTCATGGCCCGCTGGCGGCCGCGGCCGCGAAGCGCTCGCGGAGCTCCTCGATGCGGGCGCGGTTGACGCCGAAATCATAGCTGCCGACGCGTGCCGCGGACCTGACCTGGATGAGCTTGGCCGCGTCGTCCAGGAGGAATTCCGCATCGTCGACGAAGCGCAGGATGGCGGATGTGAACGTCGCGTGCACGTAGGTCCCATCGTCGGTGATGATCGCTGCTCGCCGCATGTCCCCGAGGCAGGCGACGAGGCGGCGGTGAGCAAGGTCCTTGGGGCCGGCATACGGGATGTGCAGTATGCCGTGCCGGGCGTCCGCATCCTGCGAGCAGACGCAATTGGGCGACTCCGGGCATGGGGCGAGGCGTCCAGCAGAGACGCCCCCGGCAGCGTTGGCGAGGTGGGACATGGCGGATAATCCTCCCAGGCCGCAAGCGCCGATGGCCAGCCCGACGGTGACGATGAGCAGCAGGCGCCTGCCTGATCGCGAGCCGGAGTCGGGAGTGCCGGGAAACGTCATGGGCGAGGACCTGCGGCGAAACGAAAAACAGGGGCAGCACCGTCTGGAAGCCACCCACCGTCTCGAGAGGGGTGTTCATGCCAGCAGGCAGCCTTCGTCAAGCTGCATCCTCATCGGGATGCAGCCCTGCCACGCCTCTGGGCATGACGCAGCAACAGAGCCGCCAATGGAGCGCGACCGCGCACCCGCACCGCGAGAGCTGATGGATTGCGACCGTCGCTGCGCGTAACGGCCTGACGCGCCAGGGTCAGGGCTTGCCTTGGTGAGGCACTTTCACCAGGTCCCATTGCGGTCGCTGCGCGTACGGATCGCGCACATGGCAGGGACCAGGCGTGTGGTCGGCTGCACGACAATGTTCAGGAGATTTACACTATTGGCGAGTCACCTTCTGATCTACGCTTGCGCCGTGCCCACCTTGGTCGACATCACCGCCCACGAGCTGCTGTCGGTCCAGGACCGCGTGCGGGACGAGGTGCGCGCCAGTCCGTCGTTCGAGGTCGCGGCGCAGCGCTACGTCCAGGAGATCCATGCGGCCTTCAGCGGTGAGATCGCCCTGGCGCGCATGTTCATGACCATCCCGTTTGACGACCTTCCCGAGGACCTGCGCCGGTCGGCCTGGAAGGTCGTCGAGGGTCAGGCCCTGGCCGCCCAGATCAAGCCCACGACTCCGGTGCTGACCCTGTTGGGAAGCCACGGCGCAGAGGCCGAGTGGTGTGACCGGAAGGCTTCGCGAGGACATGCCGCGATACCCCTGTGTTCGCACAGCTTCGTCGATTCCATCCCCATGGTCGCGCGCATGCTCCAGGAGATGGGCGTCGATCTCGGCCTCAAGTTGGACACTGAGCGTTACGTCAAGAACGTGCTGGGCGTGGGTTGGGTCGGTCTCTTCTATGTCGAGGACGCGCGCTCCGCGCGCGATACCAAGGGTCGGCGGGTTATCCCCGCTGCTGAATTCGTCGACCGGCACAACATCCGCACCGTTTTCGGACTTGGAAAAGTCTACGCCAATGGCGCGATCACGGCGTTCATCGCCTTCTCCACGAAGGTGATCCCCAGGGCGAAGGTCGAATTGCTCGTGCCGACGGTCAATCTCTTCAAGGCGTCCACCAACGAACTCGTCCAGAGCAAACGGTATTTCACGCCTGGGGATGGTATGGGCCCAGCCTGAGAAAACGGTGCGACCGCAGCCCGTCGTCGCCGTCCGCGAGGGGTTGGCCAACGCGCGAAGCCGAGCGGCCCGCAGCTGGGTTCGCCCGCGGCGTGCACGGTCGTGCGGTTTCGCGGCTGCGCGAATCGGCGCTGGGTGGGGAAAAGCCGTCAGATGCGATCGATGGCCTCGAGGATTCCGAGCACCTTGGGCACCATCATCTTCACCGTGGTCCGCTGCTGCAGCATGATCTCCAGCTCCAGGATGCCGGCGTGGTAGTGCGTCGTCCCGCTGAGGTCGCGCATGAGCCGGAGCGCCACGAGCGCATTCTGCAAATGCACGCGGCACGCGCCCGGGACGGACTGGTTGCGCGCCGAAAGCACTTCATGGAGCGAATTCGTGGCGGTTTTCGCGACGTGGAACCACTGCGGTGATCTTGCCGGTTCAAGCGCACGATTGTCCTGCACGTGGTGGCCCCTCGGAACGATTTCTATCGCGTTCCCCATTTCCATACAATCGGCATCTGAAAGTCATGGCGCCAGCAGTCGGCTGCGCCATGCAAATTGCAGCGATCAAATCGGTTGCGCCGATTCCGCCGGGCCAAGATTGCTGCTCATGAAGACCTTCCAGCGCATGACCCGCAAGACCGGGATCCTGATCGTCCTGGGGGTCATCGTCGTGCTCGCGATCGGCAAGAGCTTCTTTGAACCACTGGTCCTCGCGGCACTCCTCAGCATCGTCCTCTCGCCGCTGGTCCGTTGGCTGAATGCGAAGGGCATACCCAACGCGCTCGCGGTGATGGCGTCGACGATCGCCGCTCTCCTGGTGGTGGGCATCATCGGCTGGAGCATCGCCGGTCAGGTCGAGGGGCTCCTCGCGGAAATCCCCAAGTACAAGGAAAACCTGGTCAAGCGCATGGACTCGTTCCGCCATCTGCCCGCTGGGGCCCTCGCCAATGCCGCGTCGGCGATCAGTGGTACCGACCTGGGCGGTGCACCACCGGCGCCTGGTCATGCGGACGGCGAACCCGCTGCGCACCCAGCGTCGCGGGACCGCGCAGTGCGCCCTGGGACCACATCCACCGCATCCGCGCAGCCATCTGCCCAGGCGGAAGCGCCCGCGATGACGTGGGGCAGCTATGTCGCGCTCGCCGAGACCGCCCTGGCGCCGTTCGCGACCGCCGCCGCGGTCCTGCTTTTCGCCATCTTCATGCTGCTGCAGCGGGATGATCTCCACGACCGCTTCATCATGCTTTCCGGGTCGATGGCCGGAAAGCACAACATGCGGCGCTCCGCGGAAGCTTTGACCGAGACCTTCGCGAAGATCGGCCTCTATATCTTCATGCAGCTCTCGACCAATATCCTGACCGGCGTCGTCCTGGGGCTGGTGCTGTGGGCGGTGGGCCTGCCCAATCCGCTGCTGTGGGGCCTGCTGGCGGCCATGATGCGTTTCATCCCCTACCTCGGCATGGTCATGGCCGCGCTGCTCACCACGACCTTCGCCGTGGCGATTTCGCCGGACTGGTCCATGCCGATGATCGTCCTGGGGCTGTTCGCCGGCATCGAACTGGTCGTCTCCAACGTCATCGAGCCGCTGCTCTATGGGCACGGCACCGGCCTCTCCAGTCTGGCCATCCTGGTGGCAGCGGCGTTCTGGACCTTCCTCTGGGGTCTGCCCGGATTGTTCCTGTCGGTGCCCCTGACGGTGTGCCTGGTGATGATCGGCAAGCATGTCCCCTTCCTGGACTTCCTCGAAACCCTGCTCAGCGACCGCGACTCGCTGCCCAAGGATTCCCTGATGTATCACCGGTTGCTCAGTATGCAGGACGGGGGCATGCAGACCGAGATCGACCGTCTCTGCCAGGGCCAGAGCAGGGGGAAGGCCCTGGATACCGTCTATCTCCCGACGCTGCGGATCGCCGAGCAGGAACTGCTGTTCGAAAGGCTGACCCATGAGCGCTTCGCCGGACTGCTGCAGAACATGCGCATCGCCGTGGAGGACCTGGCGGGCAGCGAGCCGGCGAATCCGCCGCCGGGACCCCCGGCGGAGGTCGCTTCGCCGGCTCCTGCGCCCGCGCAGAAGATCCTCTGCATCGGCGCCCTTGGCGAACTCGACCAGATGATGGCGGCGATGATCCTGCGCCTGGCCGATCCCGCGAAGGCGACCATGGCCGAGCTCCCCGCGTCGACGATCGCGGAAGGCATCGCAGCCATCGCGCGCGAGCCCGTCACCACGGTCATCGTCGCCTCCGCCAGCGACACCTCGACGATGACCGCCATCTCGTGGTGCCGGAGCCTGCGCTTCGCGTTCCCCGATTTGACGATCATCGCCTGCGCCTGGGATTCGGATACGCATGCGGAGAACCGCCTCGAGCTGGTCCATCGGCGCCGCAAAGTGGTGATCTGCCGTTCGATCGTCGAACTGCAGGAACTTCTGAGTCCTGCCGTGGCGAGCGCTGCGTAGCTCGTGAATGATGAGGCCACCAGCGCATGTGGATCAGGGTGGCAGTCGCGCGATCAGCTCTGCGGTGACCCGTCTCGTCGCACCTGGACGCCGCGGCGCACGCCGCACACTCAGGGTTTCGCCGGCACCGTGATGGTCGTCGGCGGTGAGATCCCGCCGGCATTGACCGCGGTGACCTGGTAGGAGTGGCTGATGCCGTCATCCAGGCCCTGGAGCGCGGCCTTCTTGTCGGCGTGCCCAGCGTCGGTGTAGGTGGTGGGCGAGAGCGCGGCCAGGAAACCCGCGGGCCACGTGTAATGAGGGTCCGCGCCGGTCGCCTGGTAGATGACGTAGCCGGTGGCCCCCGCGACCGGCGACCACGTCAGGACGATGGCGCGCCCCTTGCGCGTCTTGATCCAGCGCGCCGCCAGGCCCTGCGGGGCGGACG
>JACDGQ010000764.1 GCA_013821615.1 Planctomycetota bacterium | reverse complement strand
ACGCTGACCGCTGATGCATATACCATGGAAATCCACGACGCGGCCGTTGTATACCGGCGACAGCAAATAGTCCGCAATATGTTGCCCTGGCGTTATGAGGGTGTGTTGCACGAATATCTCACCTGCGACGGCGCGTCCGTCGCCGAACACCTCTCCGTGATCCGCATGCGGCGCCGCCACGACGGGGCGCGTCGGAGAGATCCACAGACGTATAGACGTGATGTCGCAGTGCTCGAAGCTGCGTTGGAAAAGGAGTCCAGCCCATTTCTACGCGCACGCTATAGATTTTATCTGGCGCAGAGCTATCGCGACTGCGGCGACCAGGAAAGGGCACTGGAACATGACTTAGCCCATCTAATTCACGGCATAGCAGCGATTCGGCAAGTGCATTGGTATAAGCTTCTGGAATCCTACAGAGATCGGGCGGTTGCACCACCTTCGATGCTCGGACAGAATCTGCCATGCTCGCCACTGACGATGATGCGCTTCTGCCTTTCTCACTGCCTAGTATTCACCGGAAGAAAATTACAGCCGCATTCGACGGCGGCCTGATCAGTTCCGATGGCGGCGTTCTGCTGTTGGCCGGGGTCGACAAGCAGCTTGGCCTGATCGACAGGCTGGCCGCCCTCATCCCTGACCATCGCGACCCCAACCTGATCACCCATACGATGGCAGATATTCTGCGCCCGCGTGTGTTCGCCATCGCCTGCGGCTATCCGGATGCGAATGATCTTGACGATCTGCGCCAGGACCCCGCCTTCAAGCTCGCCTGCGGACGGCTGCCGGAAACCGGCGTTGATCTGACTTCGCAACCGACTATGTCACGCTGGGAGAATGCGCCGGACCTGCGCACCCTGGTCCGACTGTCGCGCGGCATGGTCGATCTGTGGTGCGAGAGTTATCGCCGTCCGCCCAAGGCCATCACCTTGGATATTGATGACACGCCCAATGTGGTGCACGGCCACCAGCAATTGTCACTGTTCAACGCGCATTATGACGAGCGCTGCTTCTCGCCGATCCATGTCTACGACGCCGCCTCCGGTCACTGTGTCGTCACCATCCTGCGTCCAGGCAAAACCCCCAGCGGCAAGGAGGTCCGCAGCCATCTGCGCCGTCTGGTACGGCGCATCCGGCAGCACTGGCCAAACACAGTCATCACCGTTCGCGGTGACAGCCACTATGGCAGGCGCGAGGCCATGGACTGGTGCGAGAAGAATGCCGTCCAATACGTCTTCGGCCTGTCCAAGAACGAAACGTTGGACGCCCTGAGCTTCGCTGAGGCCGACGAGGTGCGCACCCGACGCGCGATCGGTGACCTCGACGTGGTGCGCAACTACGCCGAAACCCGTTACGCCGCCCAATCCTGGTCCCGTCCCCGCCGCGTCGTGGCGCGCATCGAGGCGACCCGTAAGGGCCTGGATATCCGTTACGTTGTCACCAGCATCGCCCGCTGCGACCCGGCATCGCTCTATAGCGGCATCTACTGCGCACGCGGACAGGCGGAGAACCTGATCAAGCGGCACAAGAGCCAACTGGCCTCCGACCGGACCAGTTGCCGCTCGCCGCTGGCCAACCAGATGCGTCTGATTTTGCACACCGCCGCCTATTGGCTGATGCGCCTGATGCATGACGCCATTCCCCGGCAGCAACCGCTGGCCAAGGGCGACTTCTCCACGCTTCGGCTCCGGTTGCTCAAGGTGGCGGTGCGGATCAAGGAAACCGCCACCCGGATCAAACTGGCGTTCGCCGCTAGTTGCCCAGACGCCGCGCTGTTCCGCGGCTTGGTGAACACGCTGATCCTGCACCCGACCTGATCGCCGGGGCGAGTGCCCCATTGAGACCGGGCCGATCAACCTCCAGCGCCTGCCAGATACGGTCCGAACGCGGTCCAACCAGCAGGAGCAGAAGTGTGGCCATTATGTTATCTATACATAACGAGAATACGACTGCCGGTCGTTATGAATTAGATGGGCTAGGCTCAAAAAGCCAGCCAGGCGAAAATGAAAAGCGTGTTCGATCGCTCAGTCCTCCGGAGTGCCCATGGTGAACTCATGAACTCACGGTGTCCAGCGCAGAGATAAACCGGGGCAGGGGGCTTGGACGCAATCAGGATTCGCTTGCCGCCGGCCACCCGACCGCGCCACCATCCCCGGCATGTATCTGGTCACCAAAGCCGACGCCGCCGCCATCCGCGAAGTCTACGAGCGGGATGGTGAGCTATCCGC
>JACDGQ010000763.1 GCA_013821615.1 Planctomycetota bacterium | reverse complement strand
CCCCCGACCCCGGCCCTTGCCCCCCTGAGCAGCGGCGATCACATGCCGGGATGTTCACCGGCATCATCGAGCACGTCGGCCGCCTCGCCATCGCCCGCCACGCGCCCCAGGACACCGTCCTGGCCCTTGACCTTGGGCCGCTCGCCGAGGGTACCAGGCTGGGCGACAGCATCGCCGTGAACGGCGTGTGCCTGACCGTGGCCCGTCTCGACGGCGCGGTTGCCGGCTTCGACGTCAGCGCCGAGACCCGGCGCAAGACCACCATCCCCGGCTGGGCCGTGGGCCACACCGTCAACCTCGAGCGCGCCCTGGCCTTCGGCCAACGCCTGGGCGGGCACCTGGTGAGCGGCCACGTCGACGGCGTCGGCCGCCTGGTCGAACGCCGCCGCGAAGGCGACAGCGAGCGCTTCACCATCGTCCTGCCAGACGACGGCAGCGTGCAGGTCGTCGAGAAGGGCTCGCTCGCCATCGACGGCATCAGCCTGACCACCTGGGACTGCCGCGGCGCGCGCTGCTCCATCGCCGTCATCCCCCACACCCTCGCCCACACCACCCTCGCCGGATTGCGCGCAGGTCATCCGGTGAATTTGGAGCAGGACATCGTGGGGAGGTGGGTGGAGAAGATGGTGGGGGGAGGCTCCAGGCCATAGGCCCAAGACACGAGACACGAGACACGAGGGGACAGCCGGAAACGCGGTCGACCGCTCTGCCGATCGTCCTGGCCACGTGTGGGAATCTCCTGCGGTGAGGCGACAGCCGGTTTCCTCGCGTCTCGCGTCTCGCGTCTCGCGTCTCGCGTCTCGCGTCTCGTGTCTCGCGTCTCGTGTCTCGCGTCTCGCGTCTCGCATCTCGCGCACCGCCCCCAGCTCACCCCTAGCAACGCGCTCCAACGCCGGTTACGGTCCCAGACATGTCCATCACCTGGGCGATCTGCCGACGCGATCTGCTCGCGGCCTTCACCACGCCGCTGGCGTGGCTGGTGCTCGCGTGCTGGTCGCTGCTGACCAACGGGGTGTTCGTGCGCACCCTGGAGCGCGTGCACGGCACGCCCGGCGATGAGGTGCCGCTGGCGGTCGACGCGCTCTACCTCGGGGTGTTCTTCCTCTCGCTGCTCGCCCCTGCGATCACCATGACCAGCTTCGCGGCGGAGCGCAGCCAGGGCACCATGCAGCTGCTGCTGACCGTGCCGATCCGCGAGCATCAGCTGGTGATCGGCAAGTTCCTGGCCTCGTTCCTGGTGCTTGCCGCCCTGGTCGTGACCACCCTGGTCCATCCGCTGGTGCTGCTGCTGGTCAGCCAGGTCAATGTGCCGCACCTGCTCGCAGGCTATCTCGGCCTGCTGCTGGCGTGCGCGCTGTACGCGGCACTGGGCACCTGGATCAGCCTGCTGGTCGACAGTCCGGTGGCCGCGTATGTGCTGACCTTCGCGGCCATCGCGGTGCTGCTGATCATCGGGCTGGCGGGCAGCGAAAGCTGGCTGCACCGCGTCGGCGAAGCGCTCGGCCTGGGCGTGCGCTCCGGGCCGTTCTTCCGCGGCGAGGTGCGGCTCGGCAACGTCCTCTACTTCGCGGGCGGAACGGCGGCCTGCCTGGTGATGGCCCATGCGGCGCTGTGCGCACGGCGGATCCATGGGTGAACATGAGACGGGTCCGGAAGTCCGGAAGTCCGGAAGTCCGGAAGTCGGAGAGGCGGCATCCGCGGGCAAGGCGCGCAGCGGCGGGCTCATGGCGCGGTTGTCGGGTCTGGGGGCGCGCACGGTGCTGTTCCTGGTGCTGATGGCGCTGGTGGTCGCGGCGGCGGACCGCAGCAAGCTGCAAGTGGACTGGAGCGCGGACCACCGCTTCTCGCTGTCGCCCAGCCTGGTGCGCATCCTGGCCGAGCAGACCAAGCCGGTGGAGCTGGTCACCATCTGGCGCGGCGACTACGAGCAGGACCTGCAGCCGCTGTCTGACGCCCTGCGCCTGATGGCGCAGGTGAATCCGGTGGTGACGCTGCGCCACATCGACAGCCAGCTCGACAAGGGCGCGCTCGCCGACTTCAAGCGCCGCTTCCAGGATGCCGAGGAACCGGCGATCTACCTCGCCCCTGCCGATGGCGCGCGCGCTTTCAAGATCGCGGTGACCACGGCCACCCGCCAGGTGCTGCAGCGCGAGGTCGGCGGCGGGCTGGTCGCGCTGCGCGACGCGCATCCGCCGCAGGCGGTGCTGCTCGCGGGCCATGGCGAGC
>JACDGQ010000762.1 GCA_013821615.1 Planctomycetota bacterium | reverse complement strand
CGTCGACGAGCGCCTGGCGCTGCTCCTCGACAACGGGACCCTGGTGACGCTGAGCGCCGACGGCCGGCCGCTCGCGGTCGTCCCCACCGGGTTGCAGGACCTCACCGGGGCGGTGCTGGCCGGCGTGCACGCCGAGGCGCAGCGCTGGTACCTGCTTCACCCGCAGCGCGGCCTGCTGCGCAGCGACGACGGTGGCCGCACCTGGCGGGAGGGCGCGGGCCGCCTGGCCAGCCTGCGCGGCCACGACCTGGCATGGAGCGACGGGCTGCTGATCGCCGGCGAAGAGCTGGTGGCGTTCACGGACGCCGGTGACGCCTTCTTCGCGCCGTAGCGCGCGCGAGTCCGCTGCAGCATGCTGCCGTTGCACCCCCGTGCTTTCGGGTCTACACTGCTGCGACGACGTCGCTTGCGCACATTCTTCACGCGGCCTTGATCGGCAGTGGTGAGGTTGGCTGAGCGCATCCACCCAGGCGGGCCCCGCGGGCGCTGCCGACCGCCGAGGAATTCCATGAAGCGTTTCGACGTCATCGTCATCGGCAGCGGCCCCGGCGGCGAGGGTGCAGCGATGCAAGCCTGCAAGAGCGGCAAGAAGGTGGCGGTGGTCGAGGCCTATCGCGAGGTCGGCGGCGGCTGCACACACTGGGGCACCATCCCGAGCAAGGCGCTGCGCTATGCCGTGCGCCGCTTGATGGAGTTCAAAAGCAACCCGCTCTACAGCCTGGTCGCCGACGGCTTCGATCTGACCTTCCCGCAGCTGCTCAAGACCGCCGACGGGGTGATCCGCAAGCAGGTCTCGATGCGCCACACCTTCTACGACCGCAACGACTGCGAGGTGCTGCACGGCAAGGCCACCTTCATCGACGACCACACCATCGAGGTCGGCGATCACAAGGGCTTTGAGGAGCGTTTCCAGGCCGACGCCTTCGTCATCGCCACCGGCTCGCGCCCGGCGCGGCCGCCCGGCGTCGACTTCGCGCACCCGCGCATCTTCGACAGCGACACCATCCTGCGCCTGGGCTTCACGCCGCACTCGATCACCATCTACGGCGCAGGCGTGATCGGCTGCGAGTACGCGTCGATCTTCCGCAATCTGGGCGTGAAGGTGAACCTGGTCAACACCCGCGACAAACTGCTCGCCTTCCTCGACGAGGAGATCATCGACGCGCTCAGCTACCACCTGCGCGACCAGGGCGTGCTGATCCGCCACAACGAGGTCATGGAAAAAGTCGAGGGCGCCGACGACGGTGTGGTCCTGCACCTGCAGTCGGGCAAGCGCCTGAAGACCGACGTGCTGCTGTGGGCCAACGGCCGCACCGGCAATTCGCAGGACATGGGCCTGGAGGCGGTCGGCATCACGGCCACCGAACGCGGCACCGTCCAGGTCAATCCGTCCTTCCAGACCGCCAAGCCGCACATCTACGCGGTCGGCGACCTGATCGGGCCGCCCGGGCTGGCGAGCGCCGCCTACGACCAGGGGCGCTTCGCGGCCACCCACCTGGTCTACGGCAGCGCCGACGCGCAGCTGGCCCGCGACGTGCCCAGCGGCATCTACACCTCGCCGGAGATCAGCTGCCTCGGGCGCACCGAACGCGAACTGACCGCGGCCAAGGTGCCGTACGAAGTCGGCCACTCGCAGTTCCGCAGCATGGCGCGCGCGCAGATCACCGGCGCCACGGTGGGCATGCTCAAGATCCTCTTCCACCGCGAGACCCTGCAGATCCTCGGCATCCACTGCTTCGGCGACCAGGCCGCGGAGATCATCCACATCGGCCAGGCGATCATGACCCAGCCCGGTCCGGGCAACACCCTGAAGTACTTCATCAACAACACCTTCAACTATCCGACCATGGCCGAGGCCTACCGCGTGGCGGCGCTCAACGGCATCAACCGGCTGTTCTGAACGGCGTGGACCTGCCCGACCTGCTGCCGCTGTTCCCGCTGCCGGAGCACGTGCTGCTGCCCGGCCTGGCGGTGCCGTTCCGCATCTTCGAGCCGCGCTACCGCGCACTGGTGCGCGACTTACTGGCGGTGCGCGCGGAGCGGCGCTGGCTGGCGGTGCCCTGCCTCGCGCCCGGCGCCGATCCGGCCGCCACCGCGCCAGCCTTTCTGCCGCTCGCGGCCGCCGCGCTGTTGCGCGACGCGCGCGGCCTCGACGGTCACGGCCACCCCGGCGAATTCCTGATCGTGGTCGAGGGGCTGCTGCGCTGCCGGCTGCGCGAGGCGCCGGAC
>JACDGQ010000066.1 GCA_013821615.1 Planctomycetota bacterium | reverse complement strand
GGCGTGCGCGCCGCGCTCGAGACCGCGCGCGGCTACATCGCCAGCGCCCAGCAGCAGCTCGAAGCCTTCCCCGCGAGCGTCCACCGCCAGAGTCTGTGGGACCTCGCCGAATTCATCGTCGCCCGCGATTTCTGATATTCTCCGACTCGCGGTTTTACCGCCAAGACGTCAAGGCGCCAAGTTCGGAAAAACTGATGATGACGATCATCGTTTCATGAACGGCTTGCGGCCCATCCATGATGGTCGTCCCTTGGCGCCTTGGCGTCTTGGCGGTTAAACTCCCCGGATTCCAATCAGCCGGCCCCGACGACGGGGTGCGCCTCCGGGACCCACTTACGGATGAGCTTGCCGAACTGCACCTGGGTGTAGGGCTTGGCCAGGTAGTCGTCGAAGCCGAGCTGCAGGAAGCGCTCCTGGTCGCCGACCATGGCGTTCGCGGTCAGCGCGACGATCGGTGGGCAGATCGCGCCGGCGGGAAGGCCCGCGCGGATCTCGCGCATCGCCGCGATGCCGTCCAGTTCGGGCATGTGCACGTCCATCAGCACCAGCATCGGACGCTCCTCGGCGAACCGCGTCACCGCCTGCCGGCCGTCGGCGGCACAGCTGGCGCGCAGGCCGAGGCGCACCAGGCGCGCCACCGCCAGGGTGCGGTTGACGAGGTCGTCCTCGGCGAGCAGCACCAGCGGCAACGCGGTCGGGGTCAAATCGACCGTCGGGTTCGCGCGCGGCGTCACGTCGCGCAGCGCGGCGATGAGCATGGTCGCGGCCTCGGAGCGACGCAGCGGCAGCTCGAACCAGAAGGTCGAACCGCTCCCGGGCGTGCTCACCACGCCGATCGTGCCGCCCATCAGCTCGACCAGGTTCTTGACGATGCTCAGGCCCATGCCGGTGCCGCCGTGGCGGCGCGAGTAGGAGCCGTCGACCTGGACGAAGGGACGGAAGAGCTTGCCCAAGTCGGCCTCGGCGATGCCGATGCCGGTGTCCTGCACCTCGCAGCGCACCGTGACCCGGCCCTGACCGGCGGCGGTCGCGGCGACGCGCACCTCGACGGAGCCCTGGTCGGTGAACTTGAGCGAGTTGCCGACCAGGTTGAGCAGCACCTGGCGGATGCGCCCGCCATCGGCGCGCAGCAGCCGCGGCAGTTCGGGGTCGATGACCACGCGCAGCGGCAGCGCCTTGGATTTCGCCGCCGGGCTGAGCACGGTCATGGCGTCGCGCACCACCTGGGCGAGGTCGATGTCGGTGAGATCGAGGCGGAAGCGGCCGGCCTCCATCTTCGAGAAGTCGAGCAGATCGTTGATGACGCGCAGCAGCTCCTGCCCGGAGGTCAGCACGCCCTCGACGCACTCGCGCTGCATGGCGTCGACGCCGCTCTCCAGGAGCAGCTCGCTCAGCCCGATGATGCCGTTCATCGGCGTGCGGATCTCGTGGCTGACGGTGGCCAGGAACGAGGACTTGAGGCGCGAGTTCTCGATCGCCTCGTCGCGCGCCCGCGCGAGGGCCCCCTCCGCCTCCTTGCGCGCCGTGATGTCGAAGATCACGCCGATGTGCCCGGCGCCGGCAGGCAGCGGCGCCGCGGTGAAGATCGCGAACTGCATGCCGTTTCCGGCAGGCAGACCGGTCTCGCAGGTGAACACGCCGCCAGCGGCGTGCGCGGCGACGAAGCGCTCCCACAGCTCGGCGGGCAGCATCTCCCACACCGGCCGGCCGGCGGCCGCACCGCCTCCGACCAGGCGCGTGAAGGAGTCGTTGCAGCCCTGCAGCAGGCCGGCGCCGTCGCAATGGAAGACCGGCACCGGGATGGTGTCGATCAGGCGCTGCTGGAAGGCGACCTGGGCGTGGAGCTGGTCGCGCGCCTGGATGAGCAGGCCGTGGCCCTCGCCGAGCTGGCGCGCGGCCTCGCTGAGCGAGGTGTTGAGGGCGTCGATCTCGCGGATCGGCGAGCGCAGCTCGACGACCGCGAACTGGCCACGCGCCATGCGCCGCGCCGCGTGCACCGCCTGGTCGAGCGGCCGCGTCAGGCCACGGCTGAGGCGGTGGACGATCGGCAGCAGGGCGAGGATCACCACCGCCGAGGCCAGGACCGCACCGACCAGGATGGTCCCCAGCAGGGCGTGCGTGGCCGCGGCGCGGCTGGTAATGCCGACCAGGCCCTGGCCGGGGATGGACGCGCAGACCAGACCAGCAGCCGGGGGCGCGACCTCCGCGAAGCTCCGGCCGGTGAGCTCGGGCTCGCTGCTCGCCACCACCCGCCCACGCTGGTCGACGACCGTCGCCGAAGACAGGTCGCCAGTCGCCACCGCGCTGTCGATGAGCTCGACCACGCGCGGGTAGTTGCGCTCGGCGAGCGGTACCGCGAGGTTGTCGGCGAGGTGGTGGGCGAGCAGCTGCTGCTTCTCGGCGAGGTTACGGCTCAGCGCGCGCTGGGTGGTGACGAGTTGCAGCGCGGTGAGCACCACCGTCACCAGCACCACCGAGACCATGACCAGGGCGAGGATACGGTGATGCAGGCTGGGCAGCACGCGCGCGAGCAGGCCCGCCTTCATCGCGTCGCCCGCTTCCAGGCCGCCTGGTAGCGGGCCAGGGTCGCCGCGTCGAGCGGCTGCCAGATGATGAGCCGGCCGAGGTAGTCCGCGTCGGTGATGTGGTACTCGAGCTTCTCGGCCACGGTCAGGTAGCGCGTGGCGTAGATGTTGGCCGGCCCGTACGAGGTGTGGCGCGCGACCTCGGCCTCGACGCGCGCGCTGATCTGGTAGTCGATGAATTCGTGGACCAGCGACAGCTTGACGGGATCGATGGCGCTGGCGATCGCCCAGTTGTCGACCCACGCGGTGGCGCCTTCGTTGGGAACGGTCATCGCCCAATCGCCACCCCTGCTGTTGATGAGGTGCACACCGATGCCCCAGTCGGTACCCAGATCCATGGTCTTGACGCTGTCCGGCTCAAGATTGTCAGACCAGTAGTGGCCGACCTGGGCGTGGAGGTCGCGCAGCTTGGCCTCGATGCGCGCGAGTTGCGCATCGCTGAGCCTGAACAGGTCGCTGGCCGGGATGTGCAGGGCGAGCGCGACCAGGTAGATGTTGGCGGTGTCGTAGTCGCTCACCGATACCCGCCCCTTCCAGCGCTCGTCCCACAGCACCTCATAGCTGGTCGGCTTGGCGAGCTTGGCGCGGTTGTAGGCCAGGGCGTACGGCCCGTAGGTGAACGGCGCGCCCCAGATGCGCCCGTCGATGCGGAAGTAGCCATTGTCGAGGATGATCGGATTGACCTGCGCCAGGTTCGGGACCAGGGCGGGGTCGAGCGGGCGGATCAGGCCCTCATCCTTGAGCGTGCGCAGCAGGTCGTTGGCTGGGCTGACCAGATCGGCGCTGTGATCGCGGAGGTGGCTGCGGAAGGAATCGAGACCGGTGGCGCGCGAGCGCACGAGCTCGACCTCGATGTGGTGCCGCTCGCGCATCGCCGCGATGAAGCCCGGGGCATAGGGCTCCACGTAGCCCTCCCAGGCGTGGATGGCGATCTGCACCTTATGCAGCGGCGGTGCGTCAACCGCCTCGAGGAGAGGGATGTGGAGGAGCATCCAGGCAGGCACCAGGAATGCCGCGAGCAGACGTGACCGCGAGGACATGGTCCAGTATGGCACAGAATGGACCCGGACGCACCTGGGGGCCGATGGCTGACGCATGACGGCTGACGGCGGCGCTTGGCGCCGTCTTTTGCTCGCGAAAACAGGCGTTTACTCGATCTCTCTGGAGTCTCCGAACCAGTATCCGTCAGCGGCCAGCCGTCAGCCCGCCGTCTGACCGCCTTTCACCCAAAATGCCGTTTTACCGGTTGCGGGCAGCACTGACTCCCGTCATCATGCCGAAGCCCGCCCACCGGCATGGCCCACGCCCAGCGCGTCGGGCGAACCCGGTGGCGCCTACGAGCCCATCCGCCCCCCGAGGAATCTACTTCGTGTCCCATCAGAACAGCGGCGCCCGGCATCCCCGGCGCCAGCCCCGCGACCACGTTGGCCAGTCCGATGACAGCGGTGAAATACCTATCCACAACCTGAGCGAGTCGCGCATCATCGTCCGCGAGGACCACGCGATCAGCCGCAAGGACATCGACCCCGACACCCTGCGCGTGCTCTACAAGCTGAAGGACGCCGGCTACGAGTCCTACCTGGTCGGCGGCGCGGTGCGCGACCTGCTGATGGGGCGCAAGCCCAAGGATTTCGACCTCGCCACCGACGCGCGGCCACGCGACCTGCGCCGGCTGTTCCGCAACAGCCGCGAGGTCGGCCGCCGCTTCCGCCTGGTGCACGTGTTCTTCGGCCCCAAGAACGTCGAGGTCGCGACCCTGCGCTCGATGGTCGAGGCGAGCAGCGACGGCAGCGGCGACCTCTACGTCGAGGAGGACAACCAGTGGGGTGATCTGGAGAGCGACTCCTTCCGTCGCGACTTCACCATCAACGCGCTGTACTACGACATCCGCGACTTCGCGGTCATCGACTACACCGGCGGCGTTCAAGACCTGCACGACCGCCTCATCCGCTGCATCGGCGATCCCCAGGTGCGTTTCCGCGAGGATCCGGTGCGCATGCTGCGCGCGATCAAGTTCGCGGCGCGCTTCGGCTACACCATCGAGGCCGAGACCGACCGCGCCCTGCGCGAGCTGGGCGAGGAGATCCACAAGGCCAGCCGCTTCCGCGTCACCGAGGAGATCTTCCGCATCCTCACCCAGGCCAACCGCGAGCGCGGCCTGCGCCTGCTCCACGACTACGGCATCCTGCGCGTCATCTATCCGGAGTGGCTGGAGGCGATCGGCCCCGACGGCTTCGCCCAGGTCGCCGAGTTCTTCGCCGCAGTCGACAAAGCCGCCGAGGAGGAGCGCTACTTCCCGCTCGAGGTGCTGACCACCGGCCTGTTCCTGCCGCTGCTCGACACCGTCAACGTCGAGAAGGACCACTTCCACCGCATCGCCTCGCGCGTCACCAGCGAGATCCGTACCCTCGGCATCCGCATGGACCTGCCCAAGCGACTGATCAACAGCGCCATGGAACTGCTGCGCGGCCAGCTCTACATGCTGTTCTTCGCGCACCTGCCCAAGCGCGTGCGGCGTTACGTGACCGCGCCGTTCTTCGACCTGGTGCTGCGCGTCAACGAGCTCGCCTTCGGTGGCGTGCCCGAGCTCGCAGAATTGCAGGCGACCTGGACCGATGCGCGCAAGGCGCTGCGCCAGCCGCTCGGCGGCAGCGTCGGCACGCCCGACCGCCGCGACATCTTCAGCTTCCGCGGCGCCACCGGCGGCGGCCGCCATAATCGCGGCGGTGGCGGTGGCCACCGCGGCGTGCTGCACGGCTCCGACACCGAGGACGATGACGAGGTCGGCGACGACGCCTGGCTCGAGAAGGAGACCGCGGCCTGGGAGGCCGAGGACGGCGCGCCCGCCGAAGGGCAGGCCGAGGGCGGCAACGGCGGCAACGGCAAGGGCGGGCGGCGCTAGCCCAATTCGCGACCTCCCGGCAGCCGGACAGCCGGATAAAACAGGAGGCGCGGAGGCGCGGAGGACGGAGGAGGACGGCTGAGAGCTCGGACCGTCTCGCCGTCCCCGTTCCTGGCCGCCCCACCAGGTCGATCTCGGAGTCGCGGCGGCCCAGCGCGCAGCGCGGAAGAGCTGCAGGCAGTCTCCCTCCCCTCCTCCGAACTCCGCGTCTCCGCGCCTCCTGTTCGATCCGGCAGTCGCATACTCCTGTTTTATCCGGCTGTCGATCACCCCATCCATCGGACCGACCTGTGCCGCGCTTCGCGCTGACGATCGAATATGATGGGCGCGCCTTCCAAGGCACGCAGGCCCAGGGTCCGGGGCTGCGCACCCTGCAGGGCGTGCTCGAAGCCGCCGCGACCAGGCTGGACGGCCAGGAGGTGCAGGTGCGACTGTGCAGCCGCCTGGACGCCGAGGTCAGCGCCCTCGCCCTGACCGGTGACTGCCTTTTCGGCAAGGACTGGCACCCGGCGACCCTGGCCCTGGCGTTCACTGGCAACCTGCCTGCCGACGTGGCAGTGCGCAAGGTCGCGCGGGTCGCGGATGATTGGAGTGCCAAGATCCACGCGCGCAGCAAGACCTATCGCTACCGTGTTGTCCAACGTGGCGTGCGTCCAGTGCTTGATCGCGACTGCCTGTGGGTGCGCCAGCTCGACCACGTCGAACGCCTGCACGAACTCGCCGCGCTGCTGGTCGGCGATCTCGACCTCTCCGGATTCGCGTGCCTGCGCGGCGACGACACGCATTGGCTGTTCCGCATCACCGGCCAGGGCTTCCTCTACAAGCAGGTGCGCGGGTTGGTCGGGGCGATGGTCCACGTCGCCCAGGGGCGGGCGGAGTGCGCGGATTTCATCGCCGCCATGCAGGCGGGCCGCGGCGCTCGGCGGTTCGGGAACATCGTACCGGGCCATGGGCTGGCGCTGGAGTGCGTCAGCTACGACCCGGAGCCGGAGTGGGTGGTGATCTGATTGCCCCTGTGCGGGGTACGGAGTGCAGAGTGCGTCGACTGTGAAAGCGCACTCCGCACTCCGCACCCCGCACCTCTCCCTCCGCCCGTGGGCTCAGGCCAGCAACGCCTTGATCACGCTCGCCTTCTCCGTCCCCGTCAGCTTCCCGTCCAGTCCCTGGTAGCGGTAGGTCAGCCGCTCGTGGTCGAGGCCGAGCAGGTGCAGCAGGGTGGCATGGTAGTCGCGGATCAGGATCGGATCCTTGACGATGTTGTAGCTGAAATCATCGGTCTCGCCGTAGATCTGGCCGGCCTTGGCGCCGCCGCCCGCCATCCACATGCTGAAGCAGCGCGGGTGGTGGTCGCGGCCGTAGTTGTCCTTCGACAGGCCGCCCTGGGAGTAGACGGTGCGCCCGAACTCGCCGCCCCACACGATCAGGGTGCTATCGAGCAGGCCGCGGCTACGCAGGTCGTCGATCAACCCGGCGCAGGCCTGGTCGACGTCCTTGCACTGGCTCGGCATGCGCCCGCCGAGGTTGCTGTGGTGGTCCCAGTTGTTGAGGTAGACCTGCACGAAGCGCACGCCGCGCTCGACCAGGCGGCGCGCCATCAGTGCGGAATTGGCGAAGGTGCCGGGCTTCTTCGCCTCCTCGCCGTAGAGCTGCCAGGTGCTGGCGGGCTCCTTGCCGAGATCGGTCAGCTCGGGCACCGAGGACTGCATGCGGTAGGCCATCTCGTACTGGCCCGAGCGCGTGCGCGTCTCCGGATCGCCGGTCTGACGGTAGCTGATGTCGTTCAGCTTGCCGATCCCGTCAAGGGTGGTGCGGCGCACTTCCGGCGCGACGCCGGGCGGGTTGTTGATGAACAGGATGGGATCGCCGGCGCTGCGGAAAGACACGCCCGCGTGCTCGCCGGGCAGGTAGCCCGACGACCACAGGCGGCCGGAGATCGCCTGCTCCTGCTCGCGGTTGCTCGGCGTCGCGACCAGCACCACGAAGGGCGGCAGGTTGGGGTTGGTGGTACCGAGCGCGTAGGACACCCACGAGCCGATGCACGGGCGGCCGGTGATCTGGTTGCCGGTCTGCATCGCGCAGATCGCCGGCTCGTGGTTGATCGCCTCGGTGCTCATCGAGCGCATCCAGCAGATGTCGTCGGCCTTCTTCCCGAGGTTGGGCAGCAGATCGCTGAGCCACATGCCGCAGGTGCCCTGCTGGTGGAAGCCGAACTTGGTAGGCGCGATCGGGAAGCGCGTCTGGCCCGAGGTCATGGTGGTCAGGCGCTGGCCGTTGCGGATCGACTCGGGCAGGTCCTTGTCGTACATCTTGACCAGGTCGGGCTTGTAGTCGAAGAGGTCGAGCTGCGACGGCCCGCCGACCATGTGCAGGTAGATGACCTGCTTGGCCTTGGCGGGGAAGTGCGGTCCCGGCTTGTGCACGGCCGGCTCGTCCGCGGAGAGCAGCCCGCTGCCGCCGAGCAGCGAAGCGAGCGCGGCGTAGCCGACGGCGCTGCCGCCGCGGGCGAGGAACTGGCGACGGGTCTGGGCATCCCGCAGGGCGGCGGTGAGGGCGTGGTTGTCGGGGTTCATTTGTTCAGGACCTCGTCGAGGTTGAGCAGCTGGTTGCAGAGCATGGTCCAGGCGGCGAGTTCGGGCGGCGCGAGGGCCGCCTCGGCCTTGGTTTCGCCGACCGCGATCAGCGCCTTGGCCTCGTCGGGCTTGCCCTGATACCACGCGCGCAGGTCGCGCAGCGAGTCGCCGACGATCTTCGCCTCGGGCATGGTCAGCGGGCGCGCGAGCACGCGCCGGCTGACCGCGTCGAGGCGCGCGGCATCGTCGCCGGGGGCGGCCAGGGCCTTCTGCGCGAGCAGACGCGCGGCCTCGATGAACTGCGGATCGTTCATCGTCACCAGCGCCTGCATCGGCGTGTCGGTGCGCTCGCGGCGCAGGCACGAGGTCTCGCGCGCCGGGGCGTTGAGGATCTCGAGCGCAGCCGGCGGCGCCATGCGCTTCCAGAAGTCGTAGATGCTGCGCCGGTAGAGCGCGTCGCCGTGATCCTGGACGTACTCGTGGGTGTTGCCCTCGCGCATGCCGACCTTGTCCCACACCCCGAGCGGCTGGTAGGGCTTGACGCCCGGTCCGCCCATGGTGGACGACAGCGCGCCAGCCGCGGCCAGCGCGTAGTCGCGGATCATCTCCGCATCCATGCGGAAGCGCGGGCCGTGCGCGAGCAGGCGGTTGGACGGGTCCTTCTCGAGTTTCGCGGGCGTGGTCGCCGCCGCCTGGCGGTAGGTCGCGGAAGTGACGATCAGGCGCACCAGCTTCTTCATGTCCCAACCGCCGTCACGGAACTCGACGGCCAGCCAGTCGAGCAGCTCCGGGTGCGAGGGCGCCTCGCCCATGATGCCGAAGTCCTCGACGGTCTTGACGATGCCCGCACCGAAATATTCCTGCCACATGCGGTTGACGGTGACGCGCGCGACCAGCGGATTGTCCTTGGCCACCAGCCACTGCGCGAGACCCAGGCGGTTGTGCGGCGCACCGGCCGGCAGCGGATTGAGGAACCCGAAGACCGTGGCATCGACCTTGTCCTTCGGCTGGTCGTACTGCCCGCGGAAGAGGATGAAGGCCTCCGGCATGCCGTCCTTCTTCTCTTCCTGCACGTGCGTCACCGGCACATGCTCGATCAGACCCTTCTTCTCCTGCTCGAGCGCGGCCATGGCGGCCTGCTCCTTGGCGAGCTGCTCGTCGCCCTCGCTCCACAGCGCGAAGACCTCGTCCCGGGCCTTCGCCTCGCGCTTGTCCTGCGGGGTGGCGAGCAGGGCGAGCACGTGCGGCGTGGCGGCCAGGCGCGCGATGAGGTCGGCGGGGATGCGCTCGGTGTAGATGCGCAGGTCCTGTACCGAGACGCCGTTGACGACGTCGACGTTCTTGCGCCGCGCGATCTTGAACGGCGCGCTGGTGCGGGTGGTGGTTTTGAGGGTATTCGCCTCCGCATCGGTCTCCTGCACCTTGCCATCGACGTAGATGCGCAGGCCCTCGGCCTTGCCCGAGCCGTCGTAGGTGACGAAGACGTGCTGCCACTCGCCGCGTTTGACGGTGTCCTTGCGCGTCTTGACCTTGAGCGCGTCGTCGCTCCAGTGGTGGATGAGGTGGGCCGCAAAGCGGTTGCCCTCGAGCCACACGTCCCAGCCGCGGTAGCCATCGGCATCGTCCATGCGCGAGAACAGCGCACCGCCGCCCTCCTTGGGGGTCTTGACCCAGCAGCCGTAGGAGAAGGACTGGTCCTTCTCGAAGTCGCCGATGGTGGCGTCGTCGAAGCTCGCCGCGGTGTTGGCGGTGAAGCGCGGCGCCATGCCGAACTTGCCGCCCTCCTCCCAGCTCACCGGCTCACCGGTCTGCGCGCGCAGCGCCTTGCCGGCGTAGTCGCCGATCAGGGCCATGTCCGCGGGCACCGCATCGAAAGGCAGGTGCAGCGCAGGCTTGACGCCCTTGGCGAGGGCTTCGTTCCAATCGGTGGGGGTCGCGGTCTTCAGCCAGGTCTCGAACTCGCCGCGCAGCGCCTTGGTGCGCTCGTCCTTGCGCTTGCCGGCCTCACCGAGCCCGCTGGCGATGGCGGCCAGGCGCTGGTCGTCGGCCGCGCTGGTCATGCGCACGATCGGGCCGCTGTCCTTGACGTTGCCGTCGAGGCCACCCTGGGTGGTGTGGCGGTAGTAGGCGCTCATCGCGTAGAAGTCGTGCTGCGTGATCGGATCGAACTTGTGATCGTGGCAGACCGCGCAGTTGGCGGTCAGGCCGAGGAATACCCACGAGGTGGTCTCGACGCGGTCGCGCGCGTAGTTGACCAGGTTCTCGGCCTCGATGGTGCCACCCTCGTTGGTGGTGATGTTGCAGCGTTGGAACCCGGTGGCGATGCGCTGGTCGCGGGTCGGGTTGGGCAGCAGGTCGCCGGCGAGCTGCTCGACGGTGAACTGGTCGAAGGGCTCGTTGCGGTTGAAGGCGTTGATGACCCAGTCGCGGTAGGGCCAGATCTCGCGGTAGTTGTCGAAATGCATGCCGTGGGTGTCGGCGTAGCGCGCAGCGTCGAGCCAGTAGCGCGCGCGATGCTCGCCGTAGCGCGGCGAGGCCATCAGCCGGTCGACCAGCTGGTCATAGGCGTCCGCCGCCTGATCGGCGACGAAGGCGTCGACGGTCGCGGGCTCGGGCGGCAGGCCGGTGAGATCCAGGGCGAGGCGCCGCGCCAGCGTGCGG
>JACDGQ010000761.1 GCA_013821615.1 Planctomycetota bacterium | reverse complement strand
TGCAGCGCTCCACCGAAATGCGCGGCGCGAGCGGCGTGCATGCGGGTGCCTTCCTGGTCTGGCTGGCGCGCCGCCATGGTCGTCATAACCCATTTACCATACTGCACCTGCTGCTGGCCGCGGCCGCCGCCGCGAGTGCCCGCGGTGAGGAGCCGGGCAGCTGGCTGGGGGTGGTGCGCGGTCTGTGGTTCGGACGATGAGCGCATCCCCCCCGGCCCAGGCACCGAATCGCGGTCGGAAACCCCCAAAGAAACGAAATTTTGCCGAAACGCTTCCACTTTACCCCGCGCTTCAGCCCCTCAAGCGATTTCCCGTCTTGAAAATCGCTTGCCCGGCACCTAGACTGCCCATCCGCAAACTACCCCCTGAATTCGACTTCGCGCCGAAGTCGCATCCCGCTGTCCGGCACTTGTCGTACGGCGTTTCACCTTCGGGCATGGAAGCATACGGTTCCGCGGCGCGGCGGACGATCCGGATCGCCGGCACGTCGGAACCTGTTCTGGAGCGCGCATGAGCAGTCTCACGCTTGACTACACCAACTGCCTCTCGGATGCCATCGGCGCAACCCATGGCCTGACCAAGCCCGAGGTCGATACGTTGGTGGCCAAGTTCCCCAAGCACCACGAGAACATCGAGGAGCTGCGCAGCACCGGGGAGAGCAGCTTCTTCGACCTGCCCTACCAGGACATCAGCGAGCTCAAGGCCCTGCTCAAGAAGCACCAGGGCAAGTGGGACAACCTGGTGGTGGTGGCGATCGGCGGCAGCGCCTACGGCGCCAAGGCCCTGCTCACCGCGCTCGGCCACTCCGCCTTCAACCTGCTCGAGGGCAAGGCGCGCAAGGGCGCCCCGCGCGTGCACTTCGCCGCCAACCCCGATCCCCTGGCGCTGACCGAGCTGGTCGAGGTCCTCGATCTCAAGAAGACGCTCTTCCAGGTGATCAGCAAGACCGGCACCACGGTCGAGACCAACGCCATGTTCCTGTGGCTCCAGGAGCTGCTCAAGAAGAAGGTCGGCAAGAGCGCCCTCGCCAACCAGGTGGTGATCACCACCGACCGCGAGAAGAGCCCGCTCATCGAGATCGCCCGGCAGGAGAAGATCGACACCCTGAACGTGCCGTCGAATCTCACCGGCCGCTTCGGCGTGCTCGGCAACAGCGGCCTGTTCACCGCCGGCATGGTCGGCATCGACGTCGCCGCGCTGCTCGCCGGCGCCGCCGACATGGACAAGCGCTGCCGCCACGGCGAGGCCTTCCGCAACCCGGCCTACATGCACTCGCTGGTGCACTACCTGCTGACGCGCAAGCGCCGCAAGACCATCCATGTGACGTTCAGCTTCAGCAATCGGGTGCACGGCATCGGCGAGTGGTACTCGCACCTGTGCGCGGTCAGCCTCGGCAAGATGCTCAACCGCAAGGGCAAGGCCGTGCACGTCGGGCCCAGCCCGGTGTCGGCGCTCGGCACCTTCGACCAGCATGGCCAGATGCAGCTCTTCGCCGAGGGCCCCTTCGACAAGGTGGTGACCTTCATCACCGTCAAGGACCACGGCGCGCAGCTCATCGCGCCCGCCGCCTATCCCAAGGTCGAGACCGTCGGCTACCTCGGCAACGCCGACTTCGCCGCCATCCTCGACAACGGCTACCTGGGCGCTGAGCAGCACATCACCGCCAGCGGGCGGCCGAACATGACGATCATGCTCGACAAGGTCGAGGCCGGCCCGGTCGGTGGCCTGATCTACCTGCTCCAGCTCTCGACGGTGATGAGCGCCGAGCTCTACGGCATCGATCCCTTCGACCAGCCGGGTGTCGAGCACGGCAAGCACGCCTCCTTCGCCCAGTTCGGCCGCGCCGGCTTCGAAGACCACGCCAAGCGCATCAAGGATTACCGCGGCAAGCCGCGCAAGACCTGCTGAACCCATCCGGGAAGCTGCGAGCCCATGCGGCTTGGGGACTTGCAAGGCGCCACCCCTTGCACCTCCGCCCCAGATCGGTCATGATCACCGCACGCCCGCCTCGGGACCAAGGACCGCCGCAATGCCCCTCTTCGATCAGCTCAACGAGCTCCTCCACCCGGTGCGGTGGGTGATCCTGGTGGTGGCCCTGCCGCTGCTGGTGATCTACGGCCGCGTGCTGGCCGGCGCCTTGTTCGGCGGCGGCGCGTCCGGTACCAAGACCGCCTCGATCGTCGGTGGCAAACCGGTGGTGCCGGTGCGCCGCAATCCGGGCGCCGGTCCGC
>JACDGQ010000760.1 GCA_013821615.1 Planctomycetota bacterium | reverse complement strand
GCGATGAGCAGGCCGGCGCGCGCCTCGCCGCGCACGCGCCCGCGCCGGCCCTGCCGACGGTGGGAGACGCCCCATGAGCGTCCTCGCCGACCGCGAACTGCAGCAGTACCGCGACCTGGTCAAGGCACCCGGCACCTGGGACGATGGCTTCAGCTGGCGCACCCTGCTCGGCGCGGTGTTCGTCGGCCTGCTCATGTTGCCGGCCTCGATGTACATGAGCCTGGCGATCGGCGAAGGCATCGGCCCGGCCGCCAAGTGGGTGACGGTGATCCTCTTCCTGGAGGTCGCCAAACGCGCGCGCTCGTCGCTCAAGCCGGCCGAGATCTTCATCCTCTTCGCCATGGTTGGGACGCTGGTCGGCAGTCCGATGCAGAGCTTTTTCTGGAACCAGTTCCTGGTCCAGTCCGAGGCCGCGCGCGGCTTCGGGCTGACCGACAGCTTCCCGACCTGGTTCGCGCCCAGCGACCCGGCGGTGCTCGACAAGCGCAGCTTCTTTATGTGGGAATGGTTCGTGCCGATCGTGCTGCTGTTCATCTCGCAGGTGATCGGCCGCATCGACAGCCTGGTGCTGGGCTACGGCCTGTTCCGCATCACCAGCGACATCGAGAAGCTGCCCTTCCCGATGGCGCCGATGGGCGCGGCCGGCGTCACCGCGCTGTCCGAGAACCTGACCGGCAACGAGGGCTGGCGCTGGCGCTGCTTCTCGATCGGCGCGGCCTTCGGCCTGGTCTTCGGCTTCATCTACGCTGGCGTGCCGGTGATCTCTACGGCGCTGGGCATGAACGCGCCGCTGCAGATCCTGCCGCTGCCCTGGCTGGAGACCTCGACCACCACCCAGGACCTGCTGCCGGCGACGCCGACCGGCATCAGCTTCGACCTCGGCAACTTCTTCCTCGGCATGGCCCTGCCGTTCTTCGGCGTGGTCGGCGCGGCGCTCGCCCTGTTCATCACCTGCATCGCCAACCCCCTGCTGTTCAAGTACCACGTGCTGACCAGCTGGAAACCGGGCATGAGCACCACCGAGATCCTCTACAACAATAGCGTCGACTTCTATCTGAGCTTCGGCATCGGTCTGGCCCTGGCGGTGGCCGGCATCGGCATCTGGCAGTCGCTGGCCACCCTGCGGCGCGGGCGCGAGCCGTCCTTCGACCGCGCCACGGTGATCGCGGCGCCGGCGCACGCCTCGCGCGCGCGCGGCGACATCCGCACGCCGCTGATCATCGCCACCTACCTCGCCAGCTCGAGTTTCTATATCCTGCTGTGCGGCTTCCTGCTGCACTGGGACTTCCGCGGCAGCCGGCTGCTGTGGGTGCTGCTGTTCTTCGCCTTCATCTACACGCCGCTGGTCAGCTATGTCACCGCGCGCCTGGAAGGCCTCGCCGGGCAGGCGCTCGACCTGCCGTACATCCGCGAGGCGGCCTTCATCTTCTCGGGCTTCCAGGGCATCGAGATCTGGCTGCTGCCCATCCCGATGCGCAACTTCGGCGGCGAGGACACCGTCAACTACCGCATCGCCGAACTGGTCGGCTGCTCGTTCCGCTCGATCTGGAAGATGACCCTGGTGGTCACGCCGCTGGTCTTCGCGCTGTCGATCCTCTATGGGCAGTTCATCTGGTCGCTCGGCCCGATCCCCGGTCCGCAGTACCCCTACGCCCAGCAGCTGTGGGAGCTCAACGCGCGCCAGCAGTGCCTGGTCTACACCGCCACCACCGGCGGCTTCAGTCCGTTCATGGAGGCGGTCAAGCCCGGCATCATCGCCGCGGGCGGGATCATCGGCGTGGCCACCTACGCCGGACTGTCGGCCTTCGGCCTGCCCATCCTGCTGCTCTATGGCGTGGTCAAGGGCCTCGGCGGCTCGATCCCGCAGTACCTGCTGCTGCAGCTGGTCGGCGCGCTGTTCGGGCGCTACGTGCTCGAACGCCGTTTCGGCACCGAGCGCTGGCGCGGCTACGCGCCGGTGCTGTTCGCCGGCTACTCGTGCGGCGCCGGCCTGGCCACCGCCTTCGCCGTCGGCGTCAAGTTCCTCTCCGCCTCGGTGTTCCAGTTGTCGTTCTGACTGTCCGACCCTTGGGAGTGATGATATGGAGCTCTGCATCGCACATTACACGGATTGCACCGACGACGCTGGGCGAGGCCGCCCGGGGGCGGGCCGGAGTCCGGAAGTCCGGAAGTCCGGAAGTCCGAAAGTCGACAGCCGGCTGCTGACCAGGACCTCGGGGGGCTGTCCTTCCC
>JACDGQ010000759.1 GCA_013821615.1 Planctomycetota bacterium | reverse complement strand
ACCCACGTCGAACTCCCGTACGAGGTACCCGACGGGTGGCATGTTGACGTTATGCGTATCTCGGTCGTCCACGGCGACATCACCGACCAGGAGGTCGACGTCATCGTGAACGCGGCCAACAGCGCGTCGCGCGGCGGCGGCGGCAGTTTGTTCTCCGGCACTGTGCAGGCGAAGCCCAGCGCCACCGCCAGATCGAAGGCCGGCCCCTCCTTGCGGCGGTCGGCCGGCGCGAGATTGACCACCAGGTGGTCACCCGGGCGGTGCGTCAGCCCACTCGAGAACAGCGCCGGCGTCACCCGCTCGATCGACTCGCGCACCGCCGCGTCGGGCAGGCCGACGACGGTGGTGCGTCCGACCCCGGTCGACGGCTCGCTGCGGCTGACCTCGACCTGCACCAGGTAGCCCTCCACGCCTTCGACGGTGGCGGCGTGGAGTTGGACGAGTTCCATGCAGCGAGCATGGGCCAGCGTCGTGGGGCGGAAGGTTGGCGTCAGACCATCGCATGCTGAGCTGGCGCTGGTCGACCTGGTGCGCCAGCGTGCACGCATGGTCGAGCGCTGCTCATCCGTGCGCGCCACCGACTTCCTCGCCAGCGTGCGACCTCAGGCGGTTGGCGACGCGGACGGGCGCTACCCACCGCACGCCGCCGGGCACCACTTGCGGATCAGCAGCTTCACCAGCGCCACGAACTCGAGATAGTCGTGCGGCTTGCGGCAGTAATCGCTGGCGCCGATGGCGGTGCACACGCAGCGGTCGGTCACGGACATCGAGTTGGTCAGCATGACCACCGGGATGTCCCTGACCTTCTCGTTCTGCTTGATGATGCGCAGGATGTCGCGGCCGCTCACGGCGGGCATGTTGAGGTCGAGGATGAGCAGATCGGGCAGGTGCTGGGGATGCTCCTCGTCCCACTCCTCGCCGAGCAGTTCCTGGAGCACCGCCGGGCCACTGGTGAAGGTCCGCAGGCGCCCTTGGAAGTGCACGTTACGGCAGGCCTCCTCGGCGAGCAGCAGGTCGGCATTGCTGTCGTCGACCACCCAGATGATGCATTCCCTGGCCTCGGGAAGTGTGGCATGGGTGGTCTCGGGGGTCATGGCGACGCTCCAGGGCGGGCGGTCTGCTGATTCTGCAGCCTCCCCCATGCCAATGAGTGGCGTCCGGGACCGGTTCATCCAGGTCGCCGCCACTTCAGAATGCACGATTGAGATCAGGTGCAGACTGCAGTCGGATGTCCGCGTCTGCCTGAAATGTCCTGCGCTGTTTCGCCAGACAGCCCTTGGAGGCGAATTTCCCTCGGGTGTGGCTTGCGCGGGCGGTGCTGCCGACCATGGCCTCGCCGCCGTCCCGGCACCGCTGCCAGTGACCACGGCCACCAACCCGTCTCATCGGCAACGGATGGAAGGTCGTCATGCCCAAGCACCCGTGGTGGCGCTCCACGACTTCCTCCGATCGTGGCTGTATGCGCGCGAAACCGTGGTGCTCGCTCCTCCTGCCGACGCTGATCGCGGCCCTCACGCTGACCGCCGCCGCAGCGGCGGACGCGACCATCGCCGAGGTCGAGCAGTCCTTCCTCACCTACCCCTACGGCGATCCCAGCCCGCTCGCCCAGTTCGGGCGGATCTATCCGTACACGCGCTCCGATGGCGGCAGCGCGGTGGGCGCGATGCGCTCGTGGAAGCTGGTGCGCCTCGAGAACGACTGGCTGGTGGTGTGGGTCGCGCCCGGCATCGGCGGCAAGATCTGGGGCGCCAGGGACAAAGTCAGCGGACGCGATTTCATCTACCACAATCCGGTGGTGAAGTTCCGCGACGTCGGCCTGCGCGGCCCGTGGACCGCTGGCGGCATCGAGTTCAATTTCGGCATCATCGGCCACGCCCCGAGCTGCGCGGCGCCGGTCGACTACGCGCTGGCGCGCGATCCCGACGGCGGTGTGCGCTGCACGGTCGGCGCCCTCGACCTGCCCTCGCGCACGCGCTGGCGCGTCGAGATCCGCCTGCCCCGCGACCAGGCGGCGATCACCACCGCGGCGAGCTGGGAGAACCCGACCCCCTACCACCAGTCGTGCTACCAGTGGATGACCGCCGCCGCCGAAGCCGCCGACGATCTGACCATGCTCCATCCCGGCGACCACTACCTGGAGCACGGCGGCATCGCCCATCCCTGGCCGGTCGATGCGGAGGGTCGCGACCTGTCGGCCTACCGCGCGAACGCCTTCGGCCCGGACAAGTCCTACCA
>JACDGQ010000758.1 GCA_013821615.1 Planctomycetota bacterium | reverse complement strand
GACCGTGCCGGTGCCGGCCGCGTCGACCTGGTCCATGATGATCACGCCATCGGAGTGGGCGGCGAGCTGGCGGAGCGCTTTCGTCAGCGTCGTGCCCAGGTCGACGGGCGTCGGCGTCCAATTTTTGGAGTCGAGGCGTTCGAGTTCGCGCGGCGGGGCGCCGGGCGCGTACATCATCGGCTTGCAGTAGGTGAAGGTGCGCCGCGCCGGAGTGGTGATGAAGTGGTCGAGCGCGACCCCGCGCAGGGCGCCGAGCGCGCGGCGCAATTCATAGCCCTCGCCGTCGTCGCCGCAGAAGCCGACCAGGTGCAGGGTACCGACGCCCAGCGCGACGAGGTTGCCGAGCACGGTGCCGGCGCCGCCGGGCTGCGCGCGTACCGCCACCACGTTGTGCACCGGCAGGCCGGTCTCGATGGACACCGCGGCGCGCGCCGGGTCGATCTCCAGGTAGCGGTCGAGGCAGAAGTCGCCGACGATGGCGAGGTCGAGAGCGGCGTAGCGCGCGGTCAGTGCGCGCAGGCGTGCGGGCGTCACGGTGCGGCCAGCTTGCGGTAGAGGTTGTGCATGAAGGCGGCGTTGTCGCACTGCAGATACTGCATGGCGCCGTTCATGCGCGAGTAGCTCTTGCAGAAGCGCAGGTAATAGGCCGGGTTGGTCTTGGGCGGTTCACCCTTTTCCCAGTCCCAGCCACCACCGTCCTGCAGGTCGACGACGAAGATCGCGTGATCGTGCACCGGTCCGCGGCCATCCTGCAGGCGCAGATTGTTGACGCAGCTCGCCGACTTCTCGAACACCTGCGGGCCCATGATCGCCGAGCCGACCGACATCGCGACGCCGCCGTCGAGGCCGTCAAGCGCGCCGCCGAACAGCGCGAAGTCCCACTCCGCCGCGCGCCCGATCACGCCGCCGTTGAACATCGGGTGGTTGGCGATGATGTCGTAGCCGATGCCGGGGTGCACCGTCAGCGGCACGCCGTGCCGCCACGCCGACGCCACGATCGAGGCGTGCTTCCAGCGGTGCTCCATGCGATACGGTCCGGGGGGAATCGCAAATTCCGTCATCGCGCGCAGCAGGTCGGAGCGCGCCGGGGTGAGCCGGTGACCGGGCTCCGCCGCGATCGCCGCGGCCAGGGCGGCGGTGGTGGGCAGGGTGGCACCGTCGTCGCAGATGAAGCGCCCGAGCGCCTGCCCATATCCGAGGCCGTCGAGCGCGCCCGCCATCAGCGCGAGATGGATCGCCGTCGAAGTCTCGTGCCAGGTGCCGAAGGTGCCGCTGGCGACGTTCATCTCGACGCTCTCGGTGCTGGCGCCGAACCACGCGTATTCCCAGTCGTGGATGGTGCCGGCCCCGTTGGTGGCGAGGTGGGTGACCCAACCCTGCGCCATCATGCGCTCGAGGATCAGCGCGGCGCCGTTGCGCAGCAGGTGCGCGCCGTAGATGAGCATGATGCTGGCGCCGCGCGCCTGCGCCGCGCGGATGCGTGCCGCGCAGGCGCTGGTGAGGGCCTCCTGGAGGGCGTTCAGCGGTTTTGGCGCCGCGTCCGGTTGGATCAGGATGTCGTCGGCCCGGGTCAGGCTCGCGCGCTGCGCCAGCGGCAGGACTTTCAACCGCTTGAGGTCGAGGGGCCGGGTGTTCATGGGCATGCGACCGTCTGCTCCAGATCCGGCTCCGCCAGCATTTCCGGTGGCGCGATGGCGGCGGTGATGAGGCGCATGGGGTCCGGTCGCTCGGTGTGGGAGGGTTTCAAGCGCGCGCGGGCACGGCCACCGCCACCTGGAGCCGGGCGAGGGCCGCGTCGGCGTCGCGGAAGTCCGCGATGGCCTCGTGCGCGCCGGCGCGCAGCAGCTGCTCGCGCTTGTAGGGGTCGCAGATGCCAGAGCCGTTGTCGTCCTCGTCGCTGCACACCGCGATGGCGGTGCCACCCAGCTGGCGGGTCTCGGCGATCTCGACCGGGCCGTCGCCGAAGGACAGCAGCTCGCTGCCGGAGCAGCCGGTCTCGCGCAGCAGCCGCTCGAACACCGCACGCTTGGTGAAGGTGGCCGGATCGCCGACGCAGCCGTGGATGCGCCCGCCGAAGTAGCCGGTGAGGCCGAGGATGCCGGCCTCCTCGCGTACGCGCTCCTCGACCGTGCTGCTCAGCACCGCGAGGGTCGCGCCGCTGGCCGCGAGGCGCTCCAGCAGCGGCCGCGCGCCGCACACCACGAAGGCGTCGGTGCCCGCGCTGCCATCGCGGAGG
>JACDGQ010000757.1 GCA_013821615.1 Planctomycetota bacterium | reverse complement strand
ACTGCCGGCGCCGCGATCTATATAAAAAAAAAAGGAAAACGGGCAGCCGCCTCCGCCACCACGGAGCGGGACACGTTGACCACCACGACCCGGCCGCGCACCAGGTCCATCGAGATGTCGGCAGGGATGCCGTAGTGCAGGCCGTGCGCCCGCCAGGTCAGCGCGAAGTCGCCGGCCTGCTTGCGCAGCTCGAAGGCCTGCTCGGTGACGCTTTCATGCGCCTCCTGCCCCATGTCGCCGGGCCGGGTGATGACGCGGCGCACGAAGCGGACGCGCGGGTCACCCGCCAGCGCATCGCGGGCGCCGTTAATCAGGGTGTCTTTGCCGGCCCCGGAGGGCCCAACGATCAGGATCAGCATCGGCGCTCCGAATTGACGCACTCGATTCACGTGGGCGTTTTACGCGGGCGGGCCTTGGCGATACCCTGGGCGGCACGCAACCCGGAGACTACTCCCCATGCTCACAACGTGGTTTGGACTAAACGGATCCGTCCCGTTACTTGATCGGAACCTCATAGCGTGACCGACGGCGTGTCCTCGGTCACCATTCACCCACTTCTTGATCCTCGGATGGCCTCGGTTGCGGGACCATGGAGCGGCGGCCTGTCGCGCGCTTCATCTCGCAGAGGAGCCGTCAATGACGCCACTTCGTCAACGCATGTCCGAGGACATGCAACTCCGCAATCTCGCGCCGCATACGCAGCGGTCGTATCTGCAGCAGATTTCCCAGTATGCCCGCCACTTCGGTAAATCGCCGGACCTGCTTGGTCCAGAAGATATCCGGGCCTACCAACTCCATCTCGTCCAGGAAAAGCGCCTGTCGGCCAGCTCGATCCTGGTCGCGGTAGCGGCCATCCGGTTCCTCTACAAGATCACCCTCAAGCGGGATTGGAACATCGACGACGCGATCCCCACGTGCCGCAAGCCGCAGAAACTTCCAGTCGTGATGAGCCAGGAAGAGGTCAATTGCTTCCTCGTCGCGGTCGAGAACCCGAAACACCGAGTCATTCTCACCGTGTGCTACGCGGCCGGCCTGCGGGTCTCCGAAGCGGTCCGCCTGACGCCGGATGCGATCGACAGCCAACGCATGGTGATCCGCGTCGACGCGGGCAAAGGGCGCAAGGACCGCTACGTCATGCTGTCGCCCAAGCTCCTGGACATCCTGCGGGCCTATTGGCGCAAGGCACGGCCCCAGCAATGGCTGTTTCCGGGCGATCTGCCTGGCCATCCTATCTCGACCGCCGCCGTGGAGCATATCTGCCGGCAGGTGCGCGACCAAGCCGCCATCGCCAAGCCTGTGACGCCCCACTCCTTGCGTCATGCCTTCGCCGTCCACCTGCTGGAAGCCGGCACCGACATACGCACAATCCAGTTGCTGCTCGGGCATCGCAGCCTGAGCACCACCGCCCGCTATCTTCGACTTGCGACCAGCAAGGTGTGCGCCACCGCGAGCCCGTTAGACTTTTTGCAGCCGGCCTCGCTCGCCGTCGACGTTCCGGCGCCTGCCTGAGCCGATCCGATGCGTCCCGCGCTGGAGGTGGCGGATATTTTCCGCCGCCACGGCCCGGCATATCGGCACGCCCACGCGGAGCGTCTGGGCGGAACCGAGCGCCGCGTGATGGCGGCGATCGAGGCGTGCCGAACGCCGGTGCTGGGCGGCCACGTTGAGCACTGTGCCGATTGCGGACTGGTTCGTTGCGCGTACAACTCGTGTCGTGACCGCCATTGCCCGAAGTGCCAAGCCCTGGCGCGCGCCGACTGGCTCGACGCGCGCCAGGCCGACTTGCTGCCGGTTTCCTATTTCCACGTCGTGTTCACGCTGCCGGCACCCGTCGCCGAGATCGCGTTCCACAACAAGGCGGCGGTCTACGCCATTCTGTTCCGCGCGGCGGCGGAGGCGCTGCGTGGCGTTGCCGCCGACCCCCGCTACCTCGGCGCCGAAGTCGGCGCCGTCGCGGTGCTGCACACCTGGGGACAGGCGCTGCACCACCATCCGCATCTTCATTGCATCGTCCCCGGCGGCGGGATCTCGCCCGACCAGGCGCGCTGGGTTCCCTGCAAACCGGGTTTCCTCCTGCCGGTTCGTGTGCTTTCCCGCCGTTTCCGCGATCTGTTCGTCGATCAGCTCCGCGCCGCCTTCGCCCACGATGAACTCCGCTTTCCCGCCTCAATCGCCGGGTTGGCTGACCCCGCGGCCTTCGCCGCTCGGCTTGCCGAGTTGGCCGAGATCGATTGGGT
>JACDGQ010000756.1 GCA_013821615.1 Planctomycetota bacterium | reverse complement strand
ACGCAAAGCCGTGAAAATATGCGCTCTCAGGCGGTTTTTTTTCACAGCCTAAAATGCGCCATCCTAGTTGTCGTCGGTGCGCCATCATAATTGTCGCTAGACACTGGTGCTGTGCTTGGTCAGGTTGACGACCTGGGAGACGGTCTTGCCCTCGATGAAGAGGAGACGGCAGATCTCCTTCTTGTGGGTCAACGTCGGCCCCATGTCGTGGATGGTGCCGCGCCTGGGCAGGAGCTGCTTGTGCTCAGCTTCCCACTCGGCGATGTACTTGCCGACCGTTGGGGGCGTGGTCTTGAACATGATCGCCAGCTCGGATCCCGTGACGCAGCCGCCCTGCGCGTCGATCTCGAGGCAGGCGCGGGCGACGGCCTCGCGCTTGATGTCGCGTAGACGCTTGCCGTCGCGCCGCTGCTGGGCTTCGTCCGCTGCCAGCAGGGAGACGATGACCGGGACCATGCGGGTCTCGGTGATGGTCTTGCCGTAGGAGGACACCTCATTCTTGGCGACGCTGATCCAGGTGGTCTGGCCCTGCCGCAGGTGGGACGTGGCCGGGAAGAACCGATGGACCATCTCGACGATGCCCTGCACGACCGAGCGCCGCGCGCGCTCGCCGGCAAGTTGGGGGAACTCGCTGGCGAAGAACGCTTCCAGGGCGCCCGTGAAGGTCTTCTGCGCCGCCGGTCCGTAGCTGGAGATCAGGTATTCCTTGGACGCCTGCTCGTTGGGCAGCCGGCGATGGACGAAGAGCGGGTCCATCACAGCGCCCCTTTTTTCCCGTCCGACGTGTCGTCGGCGGGTGTACCAGCGAAGAAATGGGCCAGTTCCTGGAATCTATACGCGTAGGCTGGTCGCTCCTTGGCCTCCTGGTACATGGCCTGGTAGGTCCTCACCAGGGCTGGCGACATATTGGCGGCGCGGGCGATGGCGACTTCGTCCAGACCCTTCATCACCAACAGCGCGACGCGCTTGAAGTCCTCCAGGTAGCGCTCGACCGCGGTCAGGCTGTGGTTGATGGCCCGCGCGACCGCCACGGGTTCCTTGCCTTCCAGCCAGTGCCGGACCGCCTGGCCTTTGTGGCTCAGCGTCGGCCCGATGTCCTGCACAAAACCACGGGTCGGGACATGGATGCCCTTCACGCGGAGCACCTTGATGTCGCGGCGGATCGTGCGCTCGTCGCAGGACAGCAGCACGCCCAGATCCTCCTGGGTCAAGACACCGCCTTGCTCGCGGGCCTCCTCCGCGATGCGCATCAGCTTGCACTGCCGCAGCGCCACGGCGCCGTGCTTGCGGAGCACCTCGCGGTCCTGCTCGACATCGATGATCGTCAGGGCGGTCGGTACCAGCGGGCACTCGCTCAGCTTCCGGCCGGGACCGGCGGTGATATCGACGCATTGGTAGCGGACCTGGCCATCCTTCCATGGCCGGTGCATCCCGTCCTGGAAGTAGATGTCCTGCACCACCCGGGGCAGGACCGCCGCCTCCCAGCGCGTCAGGCCAGCCCCTTCCATGGCTTGCCGGATCAGGGTCTGGTCTTGGGTCTTTAGGGACAGGCGGACGTCGCATTGCGCGCCGCGGGATTCATTCAGGCTGATCATGGGGATCCTCTCGTGGGCTTGGCGGCGTGTCGCCGCCGGGTGGTTACACCCGAGAGGATCCCCGTTTTTCAGTTGGCGACTACTGGTCTCCTACACCGGGGCGGACAGATGTCCGTATCCCAAATGACCAAGCCGACGCAGTAGAGGAAGCATAGGCTGGCAATGCGCGTCGGGGTGGCGAGGAAGATGGGGTTGAGTCCCTTGTGGCTCGGTCCCGATTTGAGCCAGGCGAATCCGTGCTCATTGTGGTATTGACCCTTGTAGCGGTCGATGAGTTCGGCGTCGTCGATCACCCAGCCGTCATTGCGGGTGCGGATGAGAATGAAAGTTGCCTGGGTGCGCAGGCGCTGCGTGCAGATATCCTCGCTGACGGGGCTGGTATGATAGGCGATGCGGTAATGGCTTTTCGCCAGTTCGGGCTCAGGCCGTTTGCGCGGTCGTCCTCGCCCGCGCACCAGCGGTCCCTCGACCCGGGTGATGGCGGCATGGAGATCGATGGTGACATAGTCCACTTCCGCGTGTGGATTCCAGAAATTCTTGCCGCCTGAGTTCCGGAAATTCTTGCCGGGTCCTCCCCCCGGTGGCGTGACGGCCTCTTGGCCCTGGGTGGTAGGTTCCTACCACCGCAGGAGGCCAGCAAGTGAT
>JACDGQ010000755.1 GCA_013821615.1 Planctomycetota bacterium | reverse complement strand
GGCTCCGGATCCGGAGCCGCCGGCGCGGCGAGCAGATCGCGGCAGAGCGTCAGCTTGGCGACGCGGTGACGGTTGGCGAGAAATCCGATGTGGCGGATCCTGTGGAAGCCGTCGGGCACGGTGTGCTGCAGGAAACGACGAATGAATTCGTCGGCCGCGAGCGTCATGACTTTGGTCTTGCCGTCTTGGCGGTAGTCCTTCCAGGTGAAGCTGACCTGGTCGTTCTCGAGCCCGATCAGGCGGCTGTTGGCGATGGCGACGCGGTGGGTGTAGCGGGCGAGATAGCCGAGCACTTGCTCGGGCCCGGCGAACGGCGGCTTGGAGTAGACGACCCAATCGATCTCGGCCAACTCGGCAAGCCGAGCGGCGAAGGCCGCGGGGTCAGCCAACCCGGCGATTGAGGCGGGAAAGCGGAGTTCATCGTGGGCGAAGGCGGCGCGGAGCTGATCGACGGTAGCTGCTCAACCCGGGTAGGAGGAGGCCGGCCCGCGTAGGGTTTGCTGAATGGCTTGGTAGGCGCTTACGCCCCGGCGTGCGGCGGTGCCGATGACGGAGCGCACGCCTGCGAACAGGTCGGCGCCCCAATCGGAGCGGAACCCGCCGGTGACCTTGCGATAGGTGGCCGTGGGCCGCAGCTCACGTTCGCTGCTGTTGTTGTCGGCGGGCAGTTCGGGATGGTCGAGGAAGGTGAACAGGTGCGAGCGGAGCTTGCCGTAGCGCCGTCGCAGCCGCTGGCCGTCGCGATGGGTAGGCGCCAGGGCCATGACGGCGTCGAGGGCACATTCGAGGCGCCGGCGGTATTCGCGCCGGGTGCTTGGGGCCAGGTTGCGGCTCCGCCGGGCGAGCACGACGGCGCGCAGCAGCAGCGCCTTCATGCGCGGCGCGAACACGGCGTCGCCGGCTTCGATCGCGTAGGCGCAGTCACGGAGTTGATGGGCCAAGCAGATCTGCCAGTCCTCGGCATGGCCTTGCTGCGCGCCGTAAAGGTCAGACACCCAGAATGCCGGCCGGTGCCCGCCCAGCACTTCGGCCACCACGCTCGCGCCACGGCTGCGGCGGATGACATGGATCACCACCTCGCTGTTCTGGAACACCCAGTTCCAGCAGGTGCGGCCATCGATGCGCACGCCGGTCTCGTCCGAGCACACCACCCGGGCGCGGCGCAGCCGGGCAAGAATGGCAGCGACATCCGCATCGAAAGCAGGCTTGCCTCGGCGGAACGCGGCGTCGAGCGCACCCTCGCTGATCCCCAAGCCGAACAGCTCCAACAACAGCCGGCTCAGCCGCTGGTAGCTGATCGCGTGCACGAAGCGCAGATACATCGCCAAAGCCACGATGCCCACGCTGAACGGCGTGCCCGGCTCCAGGCCCTCCGGCACCGGCGCAAGCGTCGTGCCGCCGCAGCAGCGGCACCGGCCCGCGTAGCGCTCCACCCGCGTCACCACGGGTGCGACCTGGGGCAGGTCGATCTTGTCGTAGCGCCCATGCAGGACTTGGTCCGCCTCGCCCAGCGCCGTCTGGCAATGCACGCACCGGACCGGCTTGGCGCTGACAATCTCGTCAGGCGTCGCGGTCAGCGTGCGCCCGCCGCCCATACGGCCCAAGCTGCCCGGGCGCGGGCCGCAACGCTTGCTCTTTTCCGGCCGGTTGGGCTTCTTGCCCTTTGATGGCGGCACGCTGGAATTGGCCGGCGTTTTCGGCGGTGCTTCGAGCCTTGCCTCCAGATCCGCGACCCGCGCCGTCAACGCCTGAACCTGCGCCCACAACGCCCGGATCAGCGCGTCCTTCTCCTCGTGCGTCAGACAGCTGAGATCAGGAAGCTCGGTCATCCCGACCTTGAATCCCAGCTGCCAGCGTCACGTCAAGCCGTCTCACGCACAACCTCGCACGACCCAGCTCGTAGGGGGCGTTGAGCAGCTACCTTTTCTCGGCCTCCCCATCGCACTCCTGATTGCGTAATGCGCCCGCTGCCACCCTAAAACCCGGCAAGCCGCAGGCAATCACTAGGCCGCAATTTCGGCGCCTCCTCTGTCGCACCGAACGGAGCAGCAGCGCCCGCGCGGTCCGTTCGGACCCGGATCAGGTCGAGCAGTTCCTCCTCGCTCAGGCGGGCGCTGGTTTCCGCCCCTTCCAGCAGCTCGGACGCCAGGTCGCGCTTGTCGCGGTGCAGGCGCACGATCCGCTCCTCGATGCTGTCCTGCATGATGAGGCGGTAGATCGTCACCGGCCGCTCCTGGCCGA
>JACDGQ010000065.1 GCA_013821615.1 Planctomycetota bacterium | reverse complement strand
GCGCTCAAGCCGCTGCGGCTGTTCGTCGGCGAGCGCCTGGGTTTCCGCCTGCAGGCGGGCGGCGGTCTCCACGTCGTGCTGTGGCCGCGCTCGGCGGCCCTGGTATCGAGCGCCGACGTGACGCTCGGCGGCTTCTTCCACGGCCCCGAACACGGCCAGCGCAGCGCGCTCAGCGTCGCGCCCGGCGGCTTCCAGGTGGTCCGCTGGTGAACGATCCGGCCCTGCACGCGGCCAAGCAGGCCCTGCGCGCCCGGGTGCGTGCCGCGCGTCGCGCGCAGCCACCGGCACTGCGCGCGGCCGAGACCGACGCCACCATCGCCGCCACCACCGCATTCCTCACCCGAGGTGATGCGCACGTGGTCGCCAGCTACATGGCGCTGCCTGACGAGCTCGACCTCGCCGCCCTGCATCGTCACCTCTGGAACACGGGCCGCCCGCTGCTGCTACCGCGCGTGGTCGGCCCGGGACTGCTCGCCTGGCATGTCGTGACGGGCCCGGACGGATTGGTGCCTGGTGCATACGGCATCCGCGAGCCCGACCCCCACCACGCCCCCGCGACCGAGCTTCCCGACACCGCCATCGTGCTGGTCCCCGGCGTCGCCTTCGCCCGCGACGGTCGCCGACTCGGCCAGGGCGGCGGCTTCTATGACCGCGCCCTCGCCGGCCGCAGCGTGCGCGCCATCGGCATCGGCTTCACCTGCCAGCTCGTCGAGGATCTCCCCCACGGCGCCCACGACCGGATGATGGATGCGCTGATCATCGCGGGGACGATGCCGTTGGAATGACAGGGGACAGCCAGAGGGAGGGAGGGGCAGGCAAGAGGGCAGAAGGAAGAGGACACCAGGGGATCCGGTGCGGAATGAAATCCCAGGGACCGACCGCGATGCCCGATCCACGGATGTGCCCCACTTCCTTTCTGCCCTTCTCCCCTTTTCCCCTCCACCCCTCTTGCCTTCCCCTTATCCCCTCTGGCGGTCCCCCTCCCCTTCCCTTGACCATCCCCCCCACCGTCCTAATCTCTGCACCTCCATGCGGAGCGGCGACCAGCGCCGGCCGCACCCGGGAGCGGCGCTGTGGAATCTCCATAAACTCCAGCCGCCGACGCCTTTGAATCGTTTCGTCTCGAACGCTGTGGAGCTGTGGGAGAGTGGCTTAATCCAGGACATTGCTAATGTCCCGTGCGAGTAAAATTGCACCGAGGGTTCGAATCCCTCCGGCTCCGCCAACGTGATTGCCGCAAGACCCCCGGTACGAACCGGGGGTCTTTTTTTAGCCGCGAAACCCGCGGGACGGCCGGTCGCCAGACCTGAAAGGTCACCCACTATCCCGGCCCCGCGTCCGCACGCATCCGTGGTCCTGCAACGCCGGTACGGGCAGCCGTGATGCCTCGTGACCACCGACTCTGGGCATGAAGAAGATCGCCGTTGCCAACCACGCTGGTGACGGAGCCGCGGGCCTGCCCCACGCGCGCCCCTCGGTCACAACGCATCGCCGGGCCGTTGCCCGGTAGACCATGCGCCTGTTCACTCCGGTGTTGCTCAGCGTCCTCTCCGCCGCTCTCGCGCTGGCGGCGGAAACGTCGCCGACTGCGCCCACCATCCCCGCGGTGGCAGTGGTGCAGGATTGGGCGGAGCTCCTCGCGCAACCGGTCATCGACCTTGGTGGCGGCGTGCGCATGCGCCTGGGACTCGAAGCCGCCTGCTGTGCTTCTGGCAGCGGCGTGCTGCTGTACTGCCTGACCGAGGGTTTCACCCCGCTGGCAGCGGGGAACGGCGAGGATTGGCTCGGTCCGGCGCGGACTACGCTGGTGGTCGATGGCGTGCGCACGCTGCGCGACAGGAGCGTGTGGTTGCGCGAGATCGGCCATGATCAGCAGCGCCACCCCGGCCTGCCGCTCTATGCCCGCATGATCGCCATCCCGAAGCCCGGAACCTATGTGGTCGGGATCGAGATCGCGCACGCGCATGACAACGAGAGGGGCCCGACGCTGGCCACCGCCACCATCGCAGGCACCGGTGAGGCGGCGCATCCCTGGGGGAATCTCGGCGCCTCCGCCCGCATAGACGAGGCGCTCGCCCAACCGCAGGACGAAATCCTCGCCCCAGCGATCGCCATCGCGTGCGGATTCACGGGCATGCTCCGCGCCATCCCCGCGTGGGATGAACACCAGCCGCTGGCCCACCTCCCCGATACAACCCGTCATCTCGAGCACCGACCGCTGCCAACCCTGCTGCCGACCACGCCCGATCCGCGCTTGACGCTCAGCTGGCATGGCGGATTCCTGGTGGTGGATTCGCAGGTGGCGATGACCATCTGCGCCGGGTGTCCGCCATTCCTGGTGCGCTGCTGGATCAATGACCAGCCATTCCATCCGGCGATTGGGGCCGGAAAGCTGCAGGGCGGCATCTGCCACCAGAATGTCCATCGGGTGGCACTACACTGCGAATTCGATGCGGCCGCCCTGAAGGCCAAGTCCGGCGATCGCCTCGGCATCCAGATCCTGTATTGCGTTGGCGGGTGGAACTGGAGCGGGGAATCGCTGCAGCATCTCGCCCAGCCGGTCACGCTCGACACCGAGCCCGACCTGCCGCCGGTCCTGCTGAGCAACCGCCTGGACATCACCATTCCCTGACCGACAGGGTCGCACCGCCCACCCGGTCAGTCGCTGGACCGCCCCGAGCGACCCCGCACAGCGGCCCATCCTCAGCACGGCCTGAACCCCGACGGGGACCGTCGGATCCCCGCCGCAAGCTCCCCGCGAGCCACTCGAGCCTCTCCCCGCCCTCGCCCCGGTGCGATGTCTTGCCAATGGCGGAGACCTCCCGACCATCCCACGCTCCGGACCGCCCCACGGCGCTCCGGACCCGGGCCGGGCCACCGCCCAGCCGCGGATGATCGTCCATGCGCCTGTAGCTCAGTTGGTAGAGCAACAGACTTTTAATCTGTGGGTCCTGGGTTCGAGTCCCAGCAGGCGCACCAAATAACAAAAACATCCTGAAAACAGTGATGTTCTCAGCGTTTTTATTCGCCCGCCAGAGCCGCCGATGCAGTCTGAATGGATTCGGTTCGCCTGAAAAGGCTCCAATGAAGTGCAATTAATCGGTTCCTCGTCAATTGTGGTGGACCCATTGCCTGCTCGGGTCTCGTCGATCACAACAGGAAAGACAGGATCGAACAAGAGGAACGGAGGACACCCACGAGATGGCGATGCCGTTCTTCCCGATTTCACCTTTTTAGTGGCTCCCTATCCTCCTCCGTTCCTCCGTTGCCCTTGTTCGATCAGGTTTCGCTTACCCCGCAATGGACGGAAAGGTTCCACTTCACACGACGAGGAACCAATGAGTCGCACCTTGAAGAGGCCGATCATGGGGAATCATGTCGGGTTCCTCGTACGCGATCGCTGGGCAGAAAAGGGCGGTCAGATCGGCAAGCGAGGGGAGGCGCGGTCTCGTGATTCGGAGCGCCGCACCCGTAACGTAAAGAGAAGCGCGACGCACGCACCCTTGCCTGTTTCGCCGTGAAAATAGGGTAGCTCGCGCACCATTCGCTGGACGCCCTGGGGCTCACTAACGCCGTTACCAATTGACTACGTCAATAGTCAGCCTGTATGCACTTCGATAATAAGCACTGACGGTGGAAATTTCATGACTCTTGCACTCAAATTCTCAGTGAAACAGCCAAAAGTTGTACAGATATTGCTTTGCCTAATGTGATTTTCCCATAAGAGCCTTCCATGAATTCACCTTCGCATCGTCCTAGTCGGTCTGTCAATGTGAGCGGAAGAGCACTTACGCCGCCTAGGCACATCTGCTGCTTCTTCGATTCACGGAACCAGCAATACGAGACCTTGGTTCCCTATGTGTTGGATGGGCTCGCCAACGGCGAGAAGGTCCTGATGGTCATGGATTCAGAATTCCTGGACGACCATCATGCGAGATTGAGATCAGGAGGCGTCGCGGTGGATGCCGCGCAGGCGAATGGGCATCTTTGCTCGCATTGCACCGACACGACCTATCTCGCCGGCGGCTCATTTGAAAAGGCCCGCATGTACCGCATGTTGGAGGAGGAATTGCAGTCTCTTCCAGCCAGATCCTTCACCAGCCTGCGCACGTTCGGAGACATGAACTGGGCGCTGCGCGATATGGAAGGAATAGACGAAATCATGGACTACGAGATGACGGTGAACGACCTCCTAGCCAAACATGATGCCACATTCATGTGCGGCTATGATGCGAATCGCATCTCGGGACACACCATGCTCGACATCCTGGCCACGCATTCCCATGTGCTGATGGGTACTGTGGTTCACGAGAATCCCTATTATGTCCCACCAGAGGAGTATCGCCGAAGTCTGATGGCACGGCGCGCCAACACCTCTGCAGTCGTAGACAAGGACCGCCTGCCATGGTCGAAGCTGTTCACCAAGACCGTTTGATAGAGGCACCCCCTGCCTGGGAGAGCCCCACCCGGATCGCGAACCTTGGACTCCGCATTCCTCCATGGCCTTTCTGCGCTCTTTTCCGTCAACGCACAGACATTCCACTCTCCATACAACGTTTCCGAGTGAACGACGTTTTCAGCCGCCAAAGGCAATGCACATGAAAAAGACCAGCACAGTCCATACGAGCCTTCCGGATAGCCGCGCCGCAGGCGAGCAACTCGGACGGGGCTTGATTGAATCCTTTGGCGGCGAAGCGCCTAGCGCAGTAGTCGTATTCGCCTCGTCGAAGCACCACCATAAAAAACTCCTTCAGGCAATCCAGGATACCTGCCAACCCAAGGCAATGATCGGGAGCTCATCCGCCGGTGAATTTACGCAGACGTCTTTCGAGGAGGGGACTGCCTGCGCCATTGGATTCAGATCAGACGACATGCGCTTTTCCCCGGGAATTGGACGCAACCTGCGACATGATCGGACGGCTGCGGCCCAGGCGATAGTGAACTCGTTTCAAGGCATGTCATCGCAAGCGTACCCGCATCGCTCAGCCCTGATCATGACCGACGCGCTTGCTGGGCATGCCGACGATTTCGTTGAGCAAATCACCCTCCTCACGGGGGGTAGCTACAAGCTGTTTGGCGGAGGAGCAGGAGACGATGCGCACTTCAGGAAGACGGATGTGTTCATAGGCACTGAGGCCGTTCCAGACGCGGCGGTGTCTCTGGAGATCCTGTCTCGCAATCCCATCGGTGTCGGCGTCTGTCACGGCTGGGAACCTACCGGCTCTCCCATGCGTGTGACCGAAGCCCGAGGCATGCGATTGATCAGTATGAATAATATCCCATCCCGCGACATCTTCTTACGCCATGCTTCCACCACCGGTCAAGCTTTCGATATCGCGAACCCACTTCCGTTTTTCCTCCATAATGTCATTGGAATCGCCACGGACTCTGGATTTCGGCTACGCGTTCCTCTCGCGATCGACACTGATGGCTCGATCCAATGTGCGGCTGATATTCCAGAGGGAGCAACCGTACATATCATGAAACCACAAAAATTGTCGGCGCTGGCGGCTACCCAAAGCGCGCTTGCGCAGCTTGAAGGACAAAAACCGGAAGTCGCAATGTTCTTCGACTGCGTCGCCACACGCTTGCGCATGGGCCGAGAGTTCGGATTCGAACTCAAGGCCGTGCAGGACGCTCTCGGGGAGAATGCCCGTTTCGCAGGGTGCAATACCTATGGGCAGATCGCGAGCGCCGATGGACAATTCAACGGCTTTCACAACTGCACCGCCGTCGTTTGCGTTTTCCCACAATAGCACGTGGACCACCCCGACACCTTCCATCGTCTCATCTATGAACTCATCACAGCGGAGCATCGTTCGGACGCGGCCCGTGAATTCGCCCACTATGGCGGCGCTAGCGATTTGGTATTTTTCGTATTAGATCGAGAAGTTGGCGCCCTTATTACGGCATTGGGCTTCCCACCAACCATGCCAGACGCGTCAGGTTGGGCGAAGTTCGTGGAAGACACTGCGAAATCTGGGAGCGAAGCAGGAGCGCTGACCTACCCGCTGCCCGGTCAAACCATCCATTGCCTAGGCCGCTCGACAACGCGCGATGCCGTGGTCGTTTTCATCGGCGGCGAACCGAGAGTGGATTTCATCGCCCAAGTCATCGATGTCATGCCAATATTGCGCGTGTTGTTCCAAGCAGAGCAGGCCGTTCTCAATGCGAACGCAACCACCGCGCTGGCTCGCAACGCCACTAGACAGCTGCGCAGCCAGGCAGCCAGCCTGGAGCAGGCTCGCCGCATGGCGAACAGCGAATTGATCGAGCGCCACAAGGCCGAGGAAGCCCTGCGAGTCAACGCAGCCGAACTTGAGCGCTCCAATCGTGACTTGCAGCAATTTGCCGGCATTGTGTCGCATGACCTGCAAGAGCCGTTGCGAATGGTCTCCAGCTACCTCGGACTGATCGAGATGCGATACGCGCCCCTACTCGACGATAAAGCGCAGGAATATATTGGACTCGCCATCTCAGGATCGCAGCGGATGTCCCAATTGATCAAAGCTCTTTTGGGATATGCCCAAGTTGGCGCTGATGAGCGCACTATGGTACCAGTTCCCCTCGAAGCAGTTCTTATCGAAGCGCAAGGCAACTTGGAAGCTCGCATTGTGGACACCAACGCGTCGATCCAGTGCACCGACCTGCCCTCAGTAAAAGGAGATCACGTGCTGCTGGTGCAGCTGTTCCAAAATCTCCTCGTCAATGCGATAAAATTTTCGCGAAAAGGCACAGCACCCGTCATCAGGGTGACGGCGGTCGACCAAGGTTCCACCTGGCTGATCTCCGTGGCTGACAATGGCATTGGCATTCTGCCCTCAGATCACTCGCGCATATTTGGCGTGTTTCAACGCCTGCATTCCAGAGATGCTTACGAAGGATGCGGCATAGGGCTGGCGACCTGCAAGCGCATCATGGGACGGCATGGGGGGCACATCGCCGTAGCGTCGGAAGTCGGAGTGGGCAGTACATTCACTCTGTCGTTCCCCAAGTCCGGTAGTTGGTGATCGTCACATGCGAGCGCACTCCGCGTAGCATCGTCCACGAGGACCGGCCTTCTTCAGTACAGGAATAACATCGCCATACCAGTGCTTGGCCGTCGCGCCCGCGCATAGGTGGCGTGAGAGTCGCGCCATGACACGCGATGTGCTGGAATGGTAGGCGACTAGCGGGGAATTACGAGTATCCCGAGTCACCTCTGCCCAAGTGCATTTTGCACGACAAGTGCGTGGCGAGGGGTTCCCCCGGCTCAAAACGATCATTTATTTTTTCTGGTAACCTGGCATATCAGAAAGCATGACCAGCACGGCCCCATCCGGGCTCGCCGAGCGCCTCGCGCTCACGGAGTCGCTGTTCCAAGCCGTCTTCGACCAGTCGCCGACGGGAATCTACGTCCTCGATACGCAGCTCCGGATAACGCAGGTGAACGACCAGGCGACCGCGCTGATCGGTCATCGTGCGGACACCATTGGGCAAACGCTCTCGGACATCCTGCACCGGCTCTGGGCGCCGGAGGCGGCAGAGGCTGCCCTCCTGCCGTTCCGGAGCGTGCTCGAGAACGGGCACCCCTTCAAAGCGGCGGCCTATCAAACGACGCGCCGGGGTTCCAACGAACATCTGTTCTTCGACTGGGAGGTGCGACGCATCACGCTCTCCAACGGCGTCGTAGCGGGATTGCTGGTCACCTTCGTCGACGTTACCGAGCACGTGCTGCTGCGCGACCAGGCCCGCAATGCGGAGCAACGCATTCACGAGCTCGCCGAGTCGGTTCCCCAACTCGTCTGGAGCACGGACGCGTCCGGGAAATTTTCCTACGCGAATCAACGCTGGACGGATTATACCGGCCTGGACCTGGCGGCCTCCCGGGTCACCGATTGGCGATCCGTGGTGCATCCGGACGATTACGACCAGGTCATGACCCTGTGGGCCCGTGTTTTCGCGCAAGGCGATCCCTACCAGATCGAGTTCCGCATGCGCCGTGCATCGGATGGCGAGTACCGATGGCATCTCGTCCGCGCCAGACCACGCCGGGGGAAGGACAGCGTCATCACCCAGTGGGATGGCACGAGCACGGACATCCATGACCTGAAGACGGCAGCCGAGGATCTGGCGATAGCGGACAAACGCTGGCAGGTCCTGGCCGCGTGCATGCCGCAGAAGATCTTTACCGCCACCCCCGCAGGCGATGTCGATTATTTCAACCCCCAATGGATGGAATATACCGGGCTGACGTTCGAGGAGATCCGTGACTGGGGATGGAAACAGTTCATCCATCCCGAGGACGTCGAGGAAAACGTCCGGGTCTGGCAACGCTCGCTGGATACGGGGGAGCCCTTCCAATTCGAAAACCGTTTCCGACGTGGCGATGGCGTCTACCGCTGGCACTTGAGCCGGGCCCACCCGGTGCGCGATGCCGCCGGTGCCATCACGCAGTGGATCGGGTCGAACACCGACATCGACGATCAGAAGCGATCTGCCGAGGCGCTGGCGCGGTCAAATGCGGACCTGGAGAACTTCGCCGCTGTGGCGTCACATGACCTCAAGGAACCCCTGCGGATGGTCTCGAATTACCTGGAGCTCGTCGAGAAACGCTATGGCGAGAAGTTGGACGCACGTGGCCATGACTACCTGCGGCACGCTACTGGCGGGGCCCGGCGCATGCACCAGCTCATCGATGCGGTGATGGCGTACTCGAAGGTTTCCAGCCCTGGCGCCGTCATGCCTGCGGTCGATGCCGGACTGGTTCTGGATGAGACATTAGCCGATTTGCATTCCTATATCGAATCGCGGCAAGCGGCCGTTGAGCGCGGGCCTTTGCTCTCAGTCGTGGTCGACCCCATCCAGCTGGGGCGGGTGTTTCAGAATCTCATCGTCAACGCGATCAAATTTACCGGTGATCGGCCGCCCGTGGTGCACATTGGCGCTGTTGCCGTGGGGAAGCTGGCTGTTTTCACCGTCACCGATAACGGCTTGGGGATCCAGCCGACGGACCTGAAAAGCATCTTTCACATGTTCAGTCGCTGTCACGTCGAGGACGTCCCAGGGGCCGGCATCGGCCTCGCGACCTGTCGGAAGATCGTCGAGAACCATGGCGGCAGCATCTGGGTGGAATCTGAAATGGGAGTGGGATCGAAGTTCTCCTTCGCATTGCCCCTGTCCGGACGCCAGGCATCCTCCGCACCTCGTGTTTCCTAACCACGGCGCGAAGTGAGCCGCTGATGCCGATGTTCGCAGACGATTTTCGCCGACAGCATGCCTTGCTGTTGAATCTATCGGAACGCCTGAAATCCGTGAGTTCAGATAATCTGTGGATGCGCTATACGGAGGCGAGGCACCTTCTTGAGACCATCGCTGCGCACGTGCGCGTTCACCTCGAGGCCGAGGACGAAGGTCTCTACCGCGAACTCGGTCGCTCGCCTACAGCCTCCGTTCGGGAAACCAGTGAGCGCTTCGCCCGCGAGATGGGCGGCCTTAAAGAAGTGTTCGCGTCCTTCGAGCGGACGTGGTCGGAAAACGCCATATGGTCAAACCCCACTGGCTTCGCCGCAGAATGGGCTGTGGTCATGGAGGCATTGAGCAATCGCATCGAGCGTGAAGAGCGAGAGCTGTATCCGATGGCGGACTCTCTTGAGATTCATACGAATCCGCACCCACTGCTCACGCCACACCGCGCCCTCACCGAAACACCGCTTGTCGTGGTCGTTCACGACTGCGCCGCCGACTTCGTGCTGCTGCAAGAAGCGTGGAAGGACGCCCGGTCAGACGTCACCCTGACCCAATTCCCCGATGCCGAGATATTTTTACAGACCATGGACACCCAGCCGGTCCCGGATCTGATGATCATCGACATTCGCCTGTCGATTCACGGCGGTAACGTGCTGACGCGACGGCTGCGCGCCTCCCCGAGATTCTCTACCCTTCCAATCATTGTATGGTCATCGGCTTCAGGCATCGCCGATAGGAATGCTGCCGCGGCTTGCGGCGCGACGGGTTTTTTTCCGAAGCCAGCCACGTATGGAGAATACTTCCCGTTTGTGCAGACAATGAATGACCTCATCGCCTACCATCGGAACGCTTAGAGGGCGCTTTTCCGATGTAGAGTTTCGCATTCGAGCCAAACCAAGGAACCCGGAACTCATTTCGACTCGTCGACATGGACCAGCCGGATCCTCAGGCGCCGCTCCGGATCATCCACCCCCTCCGTTTCGATGCCGACGATTCCCGCCACCAGCTGCAGGGGTGGCCGGGGTTCCGTGACGAAGAGGCGGACGCGCAACAACGGCGTCCCGTTCATGGTCAGGGTCGCGGGCAGGCAGAAGACCGCCGGTTCCGGCTGCCGGAGCCAGACCTGGGGATCCGCAGCCGCGACGGCGCTCGCATCGATGGAGATGTTCAGCCGCCGCGACCAGATCATGCCGACCAGCGTCGTGAACGGGGGAAAGGGCAGCGCCTCACGCAACAGCGACTTGAGCGGGGCGGTGTTCTCCACCAGTCGGAAGAACTCGCCGAAGGCGAGGCAGGTCATCGCGATGTCCCGGACCGAACTCTCGTCCCAGGCCGGGCCGCGCTTGCGCGCCTTCGCCTGTTCCTGCTGGGCGCGCTGCGCAGGGAATGGCTGGGGAGCGAACTCCAGGTTCATCTTGGCGCTCTCATCGCCCAGTCCTGGGATCTCCCTAAATCCAGTCGCACAAATGGCTCTCGTCTGGTTGCGACGTGATAATTCTCTGCAAGTCGTGTCCGACTCGATTTATGATGAGCGGGATTTACGTA
>JACDGQ010000064.1 GCA_013821615.1 Planctomycetota bacterium | reverse complement strand
GCGGTCTCCTTCGCCTGGACGCGCCCGAGCTGGCCGATGCCCCAGATGCCGTGCACGCGCGCGCGCACGTCCCGCGCCGAGGTCGCGGCGTCGAGCAGCGTCTGGTAGCCCTGGCGGTGACCGACCAGCGCGAACTGCGCCTGCTGGCGCACGCGCAAGTCATCGTGGGCGAGCAGCGTCGCCAGTTCGGCGTCGCTGCGCCGGCCGAAGCCGGCGGCGAACAGCGCTTTGACGTCCGCGACCGCGGCGCTGCCGGCGAACTCCGGGCGCGTCACGGCGAGGATGCGACCCTGGTCGCCGACGCACCACTGACCGAGGTACTCGCTGATGTAGAGCCGTCCGTCGTAGCCGAAGGCGACGTCGGTGGCCGGGGTGTTGAACACGAACTTGGTGGTGTCGGTGACGGCATACGTCGCGCCCTTCTGGGCGACGCCGAACGACCAGATGCCGGAATTGAAGCCGCCGCGGTAGTCGCAGACCAGGAAGCGGCCCTGGTCGGAGGGCGCCCAGCCGCTGCTCGGGAAGTAGGCGACGCCGCACGGCCCGCTGGTGCAGTAGCCGGCGGGCGGCAGCACGTAGGCGGGCTGGCCCGGGTGGCGGGTCTTCCACAGACCCTCGTCCAGCCACGGGTCGGGCTGCGCACCGCTGAGGCCAGCGGTCCTGGCGAACGACGCGCTCTGCAGCAGCTGCCAGCCGGCCTGCCAGCCGCTGTCGCCGCCCTCGAGCAGCCAGGAGACGCGCGCCTCGTCCCCCATGTCGGCGTTGTTGTCGACGGTGAAGAGGTCGCCGTCGGCGTTGAAGGCGAGCTCCTCGGGATTGCGCAGCCCGATGTAGTAGAGCTCGAGTCCGCTGCCGTCGAGTTCGCTGCGGAACACCGCGCCCGCCATGTTGTCGGCGAAGGCCTGGCCCTCCTGGCCGGTGACGCTGTAGCCGCGGTCGCCGACCGACCAGTAGATGCGCCCGTCCGGGCCACGCACCAGGCCGTGCAGGTCGTGGCCGCTGAGGCTGAAGCGCGGTCCGTAGCCGTCGCTGATCACGGTGCGCGAGTCCGCCACCCCGGTGCCGGTGTTGTCGCTGAGCCGGGTGATCGCCGGGATGCACGAGAACCACACCGTGGTCGGGTCGGTGACCAGGATGCCCGCGGCGGTGCCGTCGAGCGGGCCGTTGAAGCCCTCGGCGAAGATCTTGAAGGTGTCAGCGCGGCCGCTGCCCGCGCGGTCCTCGGCCCAGGTGACGCGCTCGGAATAGCGCGTGTAGACATCGAGCGGCAGCTTGCCCTGCGACGCCCATTTCGTGATCATCGCCAGGCGGTCGGCGCTGGTGTGGTTCTTGAGGTCGTCGCGGTAGAGGTAGAGGTGCTCGCGCACGTCGAGGATGCCGCCGAGGCGGAAGCGCCAGGTCTGCGCCGCGTACAGGCGGTTGCGGAAGTCGAGGTCGATGGCCACGGTATTGGCCAGCTCCGGCCCGACCGTCCACACGTTCGCCACCAAGCCCTTGTCGAGGGCGAGGGTCTTCAGGTATTCGGCCTCCTTGGGCAGCTCGACCTTCACGAAGCCGGGCTCGCCACTGGGTTCGTGCGCGGTCGGGATGGCATCGGCGCCGCGCGCGCCGGCGACGGCCAGGAGCAGCGTGGCTGAGGCCAGGGCGCGCAGCGCCAGCGGACGGTTCGAAGAGGCGCGCAGCAGGGGGGCGGTGGGCACGGTCAGGATCTTTCCCGGGCGCAGCCCGGCGGGACCTCGCCGGCGGTCCGGGTGCGGAGACCCTGATGCCGGCAGAGGGGGAGGGATGGCGTCGGCATGGCCAGGGCGCGCTCCGGGAGAGGGTTATTCGCCGGGAGCGGGATTTCATTACCGGAAATAATGGCCTCTGGCGGCGGCGCGGCCGCCGCGCTGGCGGGGTGGGACTGGGGCCATGGATGGGGTCGGTTCTGCATGCAGAGGCAGGTTGAAGATAGCCGGTCCGCTCACGGAACCAATTCCCAGGTCCTGCTCCGGTAGCGTTAACGTTCCCCGCGCAAGACCTTGTGGAGATCTCGTCGGATCCAGGCCTCTACGCATGGCCCCCGTGGGCACGGCCTGCGCCTCGCTTTCCGAGCCGGTCCCTGGTATGGACCCGGTGAATCGGCAGGGACGCCAAGGAGTTCTCCATGCGCGCGCCTGCGGTCATCACCTTGTTGTCGAGTCTGCTGCTCTGCAGCGCGGCCGGGCTGCGCGCCGTCGAGGGCGAGCGCATCGCCCAGGCCGCCGATGGCTCGCTGACGCTGCCGGCCGAGGCGGCGCTGCTGATCGGCGACCTCAGGCGCCAGGAAATGCAACGGCCCACCATCGGCTTCTGGGGCCAACTCAGCGATTACGTGCGCTGGCAGGTGCGCGTCGCCCGCCCGGGTCGTTACATGGTCCACCTCCTCTATGCCATCGATCGCGCTGGGTGCCGCCGCAGCGTCTGCCGCGTGCAGGTCGGCGACGCTCAGGTCGAAGCCGGCCTGCCCATGACGAGTTCCTGGTACGTGTTCAGCCGGATCCAGATGGGCCCGATCACGCTCGCAGCGCAGGCGACCAGTGTGGAAGTGCATGCCGTGGAGATGGAGGGGGTGGGCTTGATGAACCTGCAAGAAGTGCGGCTGGTCCCGGTTCCGTAGATTCTGTTTCAGTAGTGGAATCGCGAAACTGCACGCTGACTGGACGGGTCGCGCATGCGGTTCCGGTCGTCGCGCGACATCGCCATCACACTCCCACGCACGGCGCCCAGTGGTCGCGGATGACATCGCGCGCCAGGGCGCATCCTCGCCCCACCGTCGCGGCGCGTGCCGTGACGCATCCGGCCGCGAGGCCGCGACCCCCGCGAGGATGCCCCATGCCGATCTCCCGCACCCTGCGCCGCGCGCTCCTCTCCGCTGCCGTGCCGACGGCGCTGCTCCTCGCCCCCGCGGGTCTGGCCCAGGCGCGCGAGCAGTGGACCCCCGAGGTGGCCAACGCCTGGTACGACCGGCAGGCGTGGATGGCGGGCGCGAACTACCTGCCGCGCACCGCCATCAACGAGTTGGAGATGTGGCAGGCCGCGACATTCGACCCCAAGACCATCGACGAGGAGTTCGGCTGGGCCGAGGGTCTGGGCTTCACCACCATGCGCGTGTTCCTGCACAACCTGCCGTGGGAGCAGGACCAGGCCGGCTTCATCGCGCGCATCGAGCGCGTGCTCGCCCTCGCGGACAAGCACCACCTGCGCCTGATGCTGGTGATCTTCGATTCGTGCTGGGATCCCAAACCCCACCTGGGCACGCAGCGCGAGCCGTTGCCGCACACCCACAATTCCGGCTGGGTGCAGGCGCCCGGCGCCGACATCGTCGGCGACCCGGCGGTGTGGGATGCGCGCCTGAAGGACTATGTCACCGGCGTGATCGGGCACTTCCGCGACGACCGCCGCGTCCTGCTCTGGGATCTGTTCAACGAGCTCGACAACAAGTTCGGCCCGCCGCCCTTCGACAAGGACGACCTGCCGAACAAGAAGGAGCTATCGCTGAAGCTCGCCGAACGCACCCGCGCGTGGGCGCTGTCCGCGGAACCCAGCCAGCCGGTGACCTGCTGCATCTGGATGGACCTGGCGCGCGAGTTCGACAAGCAGGAGCCGTGGCAAAAATTCCAGCTCACCGCGTCCGACGTCATCACCTTCCACAGCTATGACCCCCTCGACGCGCTGAAGCCGGGCATCGCGCGCCTGCGCAGCCACGGCCGCCCGCTGATCTGCACCGAATACATGGCGCGCCCGCGCGGCAGCACCTTCGCCGCGATCATGCCTTACTTCAAGGACGAGAAGATCGCCGCCGTCAACTGGGGCTTCGTCGACGGCAAATCGCAGACCAAGTACCCGTGGGACTCGTGGAAGGAGAAGTACACCGCGGAGCCCGCCTTGTGGTTCCACGACATCCTGCACGCGGACGGGACGGCCTACGATGCGCAGGAGGTGGGGTTGATCAGGGGGCTGACGGGGGCGAAGCCCTGAGCGGCGGTTTTTTTTCAGGCGGCGATCGGGATCCTGATGATGAAGGTCGTCCCCTGACCCAGCGTCGTCTCGAAGGTCATCGTGCCGTGATGCTTCTGGACGATGATCGCATGGGCGATGGTCAGCCCTTGACCGGTGCCCTTGCCGACCGCCTTGGTGGTGAAGAAGGGATCGAAGATGTGCGCACGGACCCGTTCGGGAATGCCGGTCCCGGTATCGCCGATGCGCAACTCTGCCGTGTCGCCATCACGCCGGGTTGAAACCGTGATGGTGCCCCGGCCGCCGCGCGCTGCGACCGCGTCGCCGATGGCATCGGCCGCGTTGATGATGAGATTGAGCACGACCTGGTTGAACTCCCCCTGGATGCATTGGACGTGGGGAAGGTCGGCGGCGAAGTCGGTCACGACGTCGGCGACGTACTTGTACTCGCTGCGCGCCACGTTCAGGGTGCTCTCGATGGTCCGCTGCAGATCGACGGGGGCGAGCTCCCCGCCGTCGGGGTGGGCGAATTCCTTCAGCGACTTGACGATGGTGGCGACCCGCTCGACGCCTTCGATGGCCTGAGTGATGGCTTTGGGCACTTCTGCGATCAGGAATTCCGTATCCGCGTTCTTGGTCGCCTGCTGCAGCAGACAGGCGATTTCCGCGACGGGCGCCGCGTCCGTGGTCTGCGCGTCCAAGGCTTCGAGCAAGGACCGGCTGCTGGAGAGCACCGGCATGAGATCCCGGAACGCATCGCGCAGAAAACAGAGATTGTCCCCGATGAACTGCACGGGGGTGTTTATCTCGTGCGCGACGCCCGCGGCGAGCTGACCGATGGATTCCAGCTTCTGCGCCTGCATCAGCTGTGCCTCCATCGCCTTGTGGTCGGTGATGTCGGTGGCGGCGATGAGCATGCCGGCCGTTGGGCGGTCGGATGGCAGCTGGCACGCCGAGAGGGCGAGCAAGGCCGGCCGCCCATCCGGGCGGACGAACGCGACATCGGGCAGGTGGATCGGCGCAGTGGCGATGCCGCCGAGCCTGGCGCTGAGCGCGGTGAAGTCCCACGTGATCCCGCAATCCGCCAGCGGACGGCCCATCGCCTGCGCCACCGAAATGCCGAACTGGATTTCTGCCCTGGCGTTCCATAGCACGATGCGCTGGTCCTCGTCGGTGCCGATGAGCACGGACGGCATGATGGTGATGATTCGCTGGATCCGCGCCTGGGCGGACATCAGTTCCGCAATGGCGCGTTGGCGCTGGGCGATCTGCTCCTCCAGGTCGAGATTGGCCTGGGACAACGCGGCGGTCCGGACCAGCACGCGCTGCTCGAGGTTGTCGTTGGCCACGCGCAGCCGCACCAGGAAGTACGCCACCCCGCCTGCGAGCAGGGCGCACACGGCGATGAGGACGATGCGATAGGCATTGCCGGACCAGGTGGCCATGCGGCCGCTCTCGTCCATGGTCGTGGAGATGTCCTCGAGGATGCGCAGGGTCGGTGCGGAGAGGATGCGTTCGCATTCCAGATCGACGCGAGGTTTGTATTCCAGGATGCGATCGGCATGGTTCAGGGCCAGGCGCACGTCATCGCGATCGCGCGCACCCTCCCTGGTGAGGTCGCCCTCGCGCAGGTCCTGGACGCTCTTGCGGATGGGCATGCCATCAGCCGCGCTTCCATGGAGGTTGTAGATCAGGATCTCCTGCAGGATCGCCCGGAGTTGTTCAGGGGCCCTGCCCACCGACCCAGGATCCGTCCCGGCGCCGACCAGCGCAGTGACCAGGTTGGGCAAGTAGTGCAGCGAATTGGCGAGGATCGCGTGATCGGACTTGAAGGATTCCACCGCGTCGCGTTTGTCGAGTACCGCCGCGCGGAATCGCCCAACGTCTGCCAGCCACGCCCGCCGCTCGGCGTCACGGAAATAGGCGGGCACCGCCTCCAGCCTGGCGATGCTCGTCTCCATGCGCTGCAGGTTGTCGTTCAGCGTATCGTAGTGGCGCAGGAAGCCCTGGCGGATCCGCAGCACGTCCTGGTCGATGGTGGTGTCGACGTTGCGCAGCAGCAGGATCTCCTGCGCCAAGCGTGCCTGGCCGGACAGATCCACCGCCTTGGTCTTCTGATACAGGAAGACGATCAGGAAGATCGCCGCGCTGGCCGTCGCCAATGTGCTGGCCACAGCCCGGATCCGTGACGGGATCACGGATCCTGCTCGAGGGCGGGGTCACTCAGACTGTGAAGGAATCGAACCACCAGCTCGGTGTCGCGAGCGGACAGTTCTGCGCCAAGCTGATAGCGGGCCATCAGTATGACGGCCTTAGCGAGCGTCTTCACCGAACCGTCGTGAAAATAGGGCGTGGTCAAGGCCACATTGCGCAACCCCGGCACCTTGAAGGAGTAGCGGTCGGACTCGCGGTGGGTGACGTTGTATCGCCCCTGGTCCGCCGGGGTGAGGTCGCCACGGTCGGCGAAGTAGTCGCCCATGATCCCGAAGCGCTCGTAGAGGTTCCCGCCGACATTCATGCCCTGATGGCAGCTGATGCAGCCCAGCGACACGAACAGCGCATACCCGGCCTTCTCTTCGGCCGTGATCGCCTCCCGTTCGCCGCGCAGGAAATGATCGAAGCGTGAGCCCGGTGTCGAGAGCGACCGCTCGAATTCCGCGAGGGCGTCCGTGATGCTGGCCGCCTCGATGCCGTGATCATACGACGCCGTGAAGCCGGCGACATAAAGCGGATCCGCTTCCAGCCGCGGAATGACCACGGCCCAGGTGGCGCCCATCTCGATGGGATTCAGGATCGGACCGGAGGCCTGTTCCTCGAGGGTGGCGGCCCGTCCATCCCAGAATTGCCTGAAATTGAGGGCGCAATTGTAGACGGTCGGAGTGTTGATGCCGCCGATGGCGCCACCCATGCCGACGGGGGTGCGTCGATGGTCGACGCCGCCGCGTTCCAGCGCGTGGCACGATGCGCACGACAAGGACTGGTCGCCGGAAAGTCGCTGGTCGTGAAACAGCCGCCGACCCAGGTCGACCTTGCGCGGGTCGAGACCGCTTGCGGGCTCGATGGGCACGATGGCCTGAACATCCCCAGCCAGGTGACGCTGGATGGCCGACTCCGCCGCTGTGGCGCGACCCAACTGCGGGGCGTAGCCATCGATGGCGGCGCTCACACCGAAGGCGGAGGCGATGGCGAGCGCCAGTGCCGAGAGCTTCAGCATGTGCAGATGTCAGTCTGGGGATCCATGCATTAGCCTACCCGGGAATGGCCGGCTTGGATATGCGCAGTGACCGCACAACGGCCCGCAGCTGAGATCCTGGTCTGGCTCCGGCCATCCTAAAGCGGCGCAAATAAGGATATAAATATAATTGATATGCTACTTTAGGGCGGAATGCGGGTGGTCTGGTACGCGTTTATGATTTTCACGGCCGAGTCATGACTATGAGGAGCATCACGTGCTTTCACGACCCCGCGCTCCTGCGTCCCACGCGCGTCGGCCGCGTCGGCGTCGGAGGGTCCATTTCTGGCCGGCCAGTCCTCCAGAAAGGATTCCCCGCACCAGTGAGGGTCTTCCGATTTCGGTTCCGCGATGGCCCGGTGCGTTCTGGGAAGGCTCTTGCACCTGCCGCGGAATCACGGCGCGAGCAGCTTCTCCAGGGTCGGCCACATCGCGTCGTACCACACCGCGTAGCCCTTGGCGCTGGGGTGCAGGCCGTCGGGCATCAGCTCCTGGTCGATCGCGCCGTCGGCGGTGAGGAAGCGGTCGCCGATGTCCAGCCAGGTCACTGCTTTGCCGTCGGCGAGCTGAGCGATGATGGCGTTGATCTCGGTGACCTGCTGACGATGCCTGGAATCCTTGGCGTCGCGCGGGAACACGCCGAGCAGCAGGATGCGCGTCCTGGGCAGCTTGGCACGCACGGTGGCGACGACTTTGGCGACGCCGGCGGCAGCCCACTCGGACTGCTCGTCGTCGAAGTGACCGATGTTGTTGGTGCCGATCAGGATCACCGTGGCCGTGGGTTCGATGTCGTCGAGCTCGCCGTTGCTCAGGCGCCACAGCACGTGCTCGGTGCGGTCGGCGCTGATGCCGAAGTCGGCGGGGTGGTAGGCGGTGAATCTGGCCCAGGTGTCCGCGCCGCGGTCGGGGAAGAAATCGGTGATCGAGTCGCCGATGAAGAGCAGGCCGACCGGTCCCGCGGCGATGCGCTGGAGGAAGGCGGCGTGGCGGTCCTGGTCCTTGAGTTCCGGAGTCAGCGCCGATGCGGGCGTGCGTGGTTTCGCCTTGGCGGATTCCAGCGGTGCCATGGCCAGGGCGCTGACGATCTTCACGCAGGCGAGCGCCGAGAATAGCGGAAGGAGGGCGGCACAGGCGGACATGGGTGCTCTGGGAGGGGGGCGGGGCTTCGCGGGACGATCCACCCGGGAGGCGGGATTTCAACGAGCCTTACACTATCCAACCAAGCCTTGCGAGACCGGTGTTCGTTGCCGCAGAGACCCAGAGGGAAAGCAGGAGGGCCGCAGAGATGAGCTGATGGGCTCGTGGGGCAGGACGTTGGCTTTCCCCCTGGGTTACTCAATGGAGCGTGCCGGTCCTCTGCGGCCCTCTGCGTCTTTCTCTGCGCCTCTGCGGCAATTCCCCCCGTATTCCCGTTTCCGCTGGATATCACCTGCGCGGTCCCGCGGCGGTTGCTTCCCGACGGCTGGGGGTAGCCTCCCGCCGCCAATGCCGCTCCGCCCTCGCCCTTCCTCTGGCCCGTGCCGCGCCCGATGAACGACCCGACGCGTTCATGCGACGTGCTGGTCATCGGCGGCGGCGCAGCTGGTCTGTTCACCGCGCTCACCGCCGGCCGGCGCGGGCGCGCGGTGGTGGTGCTCGATCACAGCCCGGCGCTCGGGCGCAAGATCCTGATCTCTGGCGGCGGGCGCTGCAATTTCACCAACCTCGGCGCTGGGCCGGAGCATTACCTCTCCGCCAACCCGCACTTCTGCAAGTCGGCGCTGGCGCGCTATTCGCCTCAGGACTTCCTCGCCCTGGTCGAGCGCCACGGCATCGCCTGGCACGAGAAGAAGCTCGGCCAGCTGTTCTGCGACGGCTCGGCCAAGCAGATCGTCAAGCTGCTGGTCGACGAGTGCGAGGCCGCGGGCGTGACCATCGTCACCGGCTGCGCGGTGGCGGCGGTGGAGCGCGACCAGGACTTCCGCGTCGCCAGCTCGCGCGGGGACTTCCGCGCGCCGCGCCTGGTGCTGGCCACCGGCGGCCTGTCGATCCCGACCATCGGCGCCACCGACTTCGGCTACCGCCTGGCCGCCCAGTTCGGTCTGGCGGTGGTGCCGACCGCGCCCGCGCTGGTGCCGTTCACCCTGCCGGGATCGTGGGGTTCGGCGGAACTCAGCGGCGTGTCGGCCGACGCCGAGGTGCGCTGCGGCGATGGCGCCTTTCGCGAGAATCTGCTGTTCACCCATGCCGGGCTCAGCGGCCCGGCGATCCTGCAGATTTCCTCATATTGGCACCCGGGCGAGCAGGTCATCATCGACCTGGCGCCCGGCCGCGACCTCGCCGCCGAGCTGGCCGCGGCCAAGGCTGCCGGCGCCAAAGCGCTGGTCTCGACCTTCCTCAGCGAGCAGCTGCCCAAGCGCCTCGTCCAGCGCTGGCTGGCGCAGGGCGGCGACCGCCCGCTTAACCAGCTGGCCGCGCGCGAGCTGGCCGCCATCGCCGCCTCATTCCATGCCTGGGAGCTGGTGCCCGCCGGCACCGAGGGCTACCGCAAGGCCGAGGTCACCCGCGGCGGCATCGACACCCGCGAGCTGTCCTCGCAGACCATGGAGGCGCGCCGCGTCCCCGGCCTGCACTGCGTCGGCGAGGTGGTCGATGTCACCGGCTGGCTGGGTGGCTATAATTTCCAGTGGGCGTGGGCATCGGGGCACGCGGCGGGGTCGGCGGTTTGAAGGACGGCTGACGGCTGGCGGCTGATGGCTGACGGCTGGAAACCGGCGCTTCGCGCCGTTTTCCTGATCGTCTGCCAAGGAAGCGTCCGATCATCACCGCTGGCCATGTCGCGTAACTCAGCCGTCAGCCGTCAGCCGTCAGCCGTCCGTCGCCAATGCCTTGACCTCCCCAGGCGCTGGCGACGATCTGCAGCCATGACCACGCCGCCCGATCACGATCCGGTCCTCGAATCATTGCAGGACGAGTTGCGCGCACAGCTCGGGGCGCTCAACGAGCTGCATCATCCCGTCTACCCGTCGCGGCCCGCGCGCGTCGCCGAGCTGGAGCGCCGGGTGGAGGAGCTGCGCGGGCAGATCGTCGCACGGCGCAAGGACCTGGCGATCGCGGTCACTGCGCCGGTCGCCAAAGCCGGCTGAGCCGGCTGCTGATGCGCGAGAACGACCTCATCCGCGCGCTGCGCGAACGCGTGCGCGACCCGCAGGGGACGCTCGGCATCGGCGACGATTGCTGTGTGTGGACGCCGGGCGGGCCAACCTGCCTGAGCGTCGACACCATCGTCGAAGGCCGCCATTTCCTAGCCGGCGAGCAGCCCGGCCTGGTCGGGCGCAAGGCTGCGGGCGCGGCGCTCTCCGATCTTGCCGCGATGGGTGCGTGGCCGGTCGGCGCGGTGGTGGCGCTGACGTGTCCCACTACCTGGGATGGGCGCGCGCTGATGGAGGGCCTGATCGCAGAGCTCGAGCGCCATGCCTGTCCGCTGCTCGGCGGCGACACCACCGGCGGCGCGCAGCTGGTCATCAGCGTCACGGTGTGGGGCGAGGCGGTCGCCCAGGCCGGCGCCCCTGGCCGCCTGCTGCGGCGC
>JACDGQ010000754.1 GCA_013821615.1 Planctomycetota bacterium | reverse complement strand
GCGCTGGCGCGCGCCGTTTCGGCGTGCTGGCGCTCGCGCTGCGCGACCTCGCCCTGGGCCTCGGCACGGTGGCGCGCCGCGAGGTTGAGCCAGAATCCGGCCACACCCACCGCCAGCAGCGCGATCACGCCGACCGCCGCGACCATGCTGGCGATGCGGTGGCGGCGCACGAACTTCCCGACCACCTCGAGCAGGGAGTCGCTGCGCGCGCTGACCGCGCGACCCTCGATGAAGCGCTCCAGGTCGCGGCGCATGGCCGGGGCGCCGGGATAGCGGTCGGCGGGATCGGCGGCGAGCGCCTTCATCGCCACCGCGGCGAGGTCCTTGGGGATGGCGCGCGTGGGGGCGCGCTGCTGCGGCGCCACGATGCGGTTCATGCTGGCGTTGCGCAGCACCTCATCGAGGTCGCCGCCGCTGACCGGCGGCGCCAGCGTGAGCAGTTCGTAGAGGATGGCGCCGAGCGCATAGACGTCGCTACGCGCGTCGATCTGCGAGACCATGCCCGATGCCTGCTCGGGCGCCATGTAGGCGGGCGTGCCGATGACCGCGCCGTCCTGGGTCTGGTCCAGACGCAGGGCCCGACGCTGCGCCGAGCTGTCGCCGTCGGCGGTGACCAGCTCCGCGGTCGAAGCGCTGCTCGGATTTCCGCTCACCGCCCCCTCATCGAGGGTCTGCCCGCCGACCGCGCCGGCCACCCCGACCTTGGCCAGGCCCCAGTCCATGAGCATGACCTCGCCGAAGTCGCCGAGCATGATGTTGCCCGGCTTGAGATCGCGGTGCACCACCCCGCGGGTGTGCGCGAAGGCCACCGCGTGGCTGACCTGGATGAGGATGCCGACCAGCCGCGTGAGCGGGAACTCGGCGGCGGCGGCGCTGGGATCGTCGCGGTGCCAGGCGAGGATCTCGCCCAGGGTGCGCCCGCGCACCAGCTTCATGGCGAAGAACAGGCGGCCTGATTCGTCGACGCCGAATTCGTGCACCGGCACGATGTTCGGGTGCTCGAGCTGGCCGGTGACCTGGGCCTCCTTGATGAAACGCGCGCGCTGCAGCGGGCTCTGCTGGTCGCGGATGACCTTGATCGCGACCTCGCGGTGGAGGCTGCGATCGCGCCCGCGCAGGATCACGCCCATGCCGCCGCGGTTCAGCTCCTCGACGACCGCGAACTTGCCGGCCGGACGCGCCGCAGGAACCGCGCCCGGCAGCGCGGGGGCGGTCACCTCCAACGGGGTGATGCGGACCGCACGCGAGGGCGGCTGCGCGGCCTCCAGGCGGATGGTCTCGTCGGCGCTGCTCGGCGCGCGGCCGGGGCGGGCAGGGGCGTCGCTGCCCACGGTATCGGCGAGCAGCACCATCTGCCGCGAATCGTCCTCCACCGCGCACGCATCATGGCTGACCGTCCCCCGCACGCGCAGTCCGCCCGGCGGCCGCGGCACGCGCCCGGGCAGGAATGACTCCCCGCAGGCGCGGCACGTGATCGGACCGACGGCCGCCGGCAGCGGATTGGAGGTGAAGCACAGCGGGCAGGCGGAGGTGTCATCCATGACGATGAAGAACCGTGCACCGGCGCATGAAGGCGGGATGAAGACGGCCGCAATGCCTCGCGAGCCGGCCTCGCCCCATTGCCCGCCTCGAGTCTCGAGTCTCGAGTCTCGTGTCTCGTGTCTCGTGTCTCGTGCCCCCTGCCCCCTGCCTCTTCCCCTCTCCACCCCGCACATGGCAGCCGACGGAACCCCCACTAGGGTTATCATGATCCCATGCCCCGCACGGCCATCCTCGCACTTCTGCTACCCATCACCTGGAGTTGCGCCGTCGAATTGCCGGGCATCCCTGCCGCGGGTGGGGTGGAGCGCGGGACCTGGCGTCTGGCCGTCGGCAACGATGGCCTCGGGCCGGGCGGCGGCGGGGCCAGCGACGACTTCCGCACCGGCCATGCCGGGCTGGGCTGGGACGACGGCCGCTGGGCGCTCGCAGCCGACTACAGCCTGCTGACCAGCCAGAACCCGAGCGGCGCGCCGATCGCCTGGGGCTTTCCCGACCCGTTCACCGCGACCCGGGTGGGCGCCGCGCGCAGCGACGAGGTGACCGTGGCCGGCGCGCTGCATGGCGGCCTGGTCGACGGCCCGTGGCGCGCCTGGGTCGAGGGCGGTCCGGGCATGCAGCTGGCGGGCGACCTGCACGGCAGCGCCGTGCAGAACGATGTCCACGTCCTGCTCGGCAACGCGCCCAACGATCTACCCTACGAGCACCCGGCGCTGCAGGCC
>JACDGQ010000753.1 GCA_013821615.1 Planctomycetota bacterium | reverse complement strand
CGCCCGGCTGGTCGGCGTGGCTGAGCAGCAGCACGACCTCGGCGCCGCTGCGCAGCAGCGCGGCGAGCCCGGCGTGGCCGAAGGCCCCGTAGGCGCACACCACCACGCGCGGCGCCCGCGCCGTCACGCGTCGACCACCGTCTGCGGATGTTCGATGGCCTCGCCGCGGCGCTCCACGGTCTGCACCACGTAGGGCTGGCGCAGCCGCACCTGCTGGAAGATGCGCCCGATGTACTCGCCGAGCAGCCCGAAGGCGAAGAACTGCAGGCTGCTGATGATGAGCAGGATGCCGAGCACGGTGAGCGCGCCGTTGGCCGCCCACTCGGCGCCGTACATGAAGCGCATGACCAGCAGCAGCAGGCCGAGCGCCACGCCGAGCAGGCCGCTGAGCGCGCCCAGGCCGAAGAGCAGGCGCAGCGGGCTGACCGAGAACGAGGTAATCAGGTCGAGCTGCAGCGACAGCAGCTTGAGGAACGAGTAGTTCGACACCCCGATCTCGCGCGCCGCGTGGCCGACGCCGATCTCGACCGGACGCCGCGCGAACAGCGTGGCCAGGGCCGGGATGAAGGTCTTGTACTCGCGGCAGGCGACGATCGCCTTGGCGACCTCGCGACTGTAGCCGCGCAGCATGCAGCCGAAGTCGCTGAGCTTGATGCCGCTGATGCGCCGCACCAGCTGGTTGGTCCAGCGCGAGGCGGTCTTGCGGAACCAGGTGTCCTGACGGCCGAGGCGGATGGTGTTGATCAGGTCGAAGCCGGCCTCGAACTGCGCGACCAGGTTGGGGATCTCCTCGGGCGGATTCTGCAGGTCGGCGTCCAGGGTGATGATCCAGTCGCCACGCGCGTGCGCGAAGCCGGCGGTGACCGCGGCGTGCTGGCCGAAGTTGCGCGCGAACTGCACCAGCACCAGCTGGGGGTTGGCCTCCTGCGCGGTGCGCACCAGCTGGGCGGTGGCGTCCTTGGAGCCGTCGTCGACGCACACCACCTCGAAGGCGAAGGGCAGCTTGGCGCACACCGCGAAGACCCGCGCGAACAGCGCGGGAATGTTGCGCTCCTCGTTGTACATGGGAATGACGAGGGACAGGCGCGGGGCGCCCTGGACGGCGGTCATCGGCCATGCTCCTGGGCGATCTGGGCGAAGGCCGCGGCGACGCGATCGAGGTCGGCCGCGGTCATGCCGGGGAAGAGCGGGATGGTGAGCAGACGCTCGCTGAGCGTTTCGCTGACCGGCAGGCTGGTGCCGGGGTAGGTGCGCGCGTAGTGCTCCTGCGGGTGCACCGCCGGGAAGTGCAGGGCGGTGCCGATGCCCTGGCCCTCGAGGATGTCGACCAGCGCCGCGCGGTCGATGCGCAGGCGCTCGAGGCGCAGCAGCACCACGAAGATGTGCCAGCTGTGGGTGTCGCCCGGGCGGGCGTCGTCCAGGCACTCGAGGATGGGATTGCCGGCCAGGCGTCGGTAATACCCGGCGGCGAGCGCAGCGCGCTCCGCGTTCATGCGTTCCAGGTCGCGCAGCTGGTGGATGCCCAGCACCGCCTGGATGTCGGTGAGGTTGTACTTGCGCCCCGGCCGCTCGACGCGGTAGAGGTCCTTGCCGCTGCGCGCGTGGTTCTTCCAGGCGTCCTTGCGGATGCCGTGGAAGCGCAGCAGGCGCAGGCGCGCCGCCAGATCGTCGCTGCGGCAGGTGATCATGCCGCCTTCGGCGGTGGTCAGGTTCTTGGTCGGATGGAAGCTGAACACCGCGACGTGGCCCTCGCCCGCGACCTGGCCGATCGGCACGCCCTGGTGGCGCGCGCCTGCTGCGTGCGCGGCATCCTCGACCACGATCAGGCCGTGGGCGGCGGCGAGCGCGCGCACGCCGGCGAGGTCGACGGGCGCGCCGGTGAAGTGCACCGGCATGATGGCGCGCGTGCGCGGCGTGATGCGCCGCGCGACGTCGGCGAGATCGATGTTGAGGGAGCGCGCGTGGACTTCGCAGAACACCGTGCGGCCGCCGTTCAGCTCGACCATGTTGGGTCCGCTGACCCAGTTGATGCTCGGGGTGATGACCTCGTCGCCGGGTTTCAGATCCATGGCCTGGAAGACCACGTCCAGGCCGGCGGTGGCCGAGCACAGCGCGACCGCGTGCGGGCTGCCCACGGCGGCGGCGAACTCGCGCTCGAACTGCGCGACCTTGGGGCCGCTGGTGATCCAGCCGCTGCGCACCACGTCCGCGACTTCGAGGGCGGCGGCCTCGCCGATGCAGGGACGGGAGAAGGGCAGGCG
>JACDGQ010000752.1 GCA_013821615.1 Planctomycetota bacterium | reverse complement strand
CCGTCGAGCTGCTCGACGACGCGCCCGAAAAGCGCCACGCCGAACACGAGCAGGAGAAGACCCAGATCTCGCGCGCCATCGAGCAGGTGTTCCGCCAGTTCAACGTCGAGGTCCAGGTGGTGAACGCCACGCGCGGCCCGGTGGTCACGCAGTACGAGATGCGCCTGCTCGACGAGTCGATGCGCGTCGGCAAGGTCGAGGGCTTCGAAAAAGACCTGGCGATGAAGCTCGGCACCGAGGGCATCCGCATCGTCGCGCCGCTGCCCAACAAGACCACCATCGGCATCGAGGTGCCCAACCGCATCAAAGAGGCGGTGGTGATGCGCGATCTGGTCGAGGAGGCCGATCCCTCGACCATGGCCTTGCCGATCATCCTCGGCCGCGATGTCGTCGGCAAGCCGATGATCGGCGACCTCGCCAAGATGCCGCACCTGCTGGTCGCGGGCGCCACCGGCATGGGCAAGTCGGTGTGCATGAACGCGATGATCTGCTCGATCCTGCTCTTCAAGCGGCCGGAAGAGGTCAAGTTCATCATGGTCGACCCGAAGATGGTCGAGCTCGCCGGCTACGAGGACATCCCGCACCTGCTCGCCCCGCCGATCACCGACATGACCAAGGCGCACGCCGCGCTCGAGTGGGCGTGCCGCACCATGGACGAGCGCTACGAGGCGCTGCGCGCCACCGGCGTGCGCGACATCAAGGCCTACAACGAGCTCGGCATCGACGAGATCCGCCTGCGCCTGGCCAAGAAGGACCAGCGCAGCGAGGACCTGCCGGGCGGCGGCGCCAAGCTGCCCTACATCGTCGTGCTGGTCGACGAGTACGCGGACCTGATGATGGTGAACAAGGAGGTCGAGAAGTCGATCGTGCGCCTGGCCGCGAAGTCGCGCGCCTGCGGCATCCACGTCATCCTCACCACCCAGCGCCCGTCGGCGGACGTGGTCACCGGCCTGATCAAGTCGAACCTGCCGTCGCGCATCTGCTTCCGCGTGGTCGACAAGTCGAACTCGCGCGTGGTGCTCGACGTCAGCGGCGCCGAGAACCTGCTCGGCAAGGGCGACATGCTGTTCCTGCAGCCTGGCACCAGCTCGGTGATGCGCGGGCAGGGCGTGTGGCTGAAAGACAGCGAGATCAACGCCATCATCGAGCACGCCAAGTCGCAGGGCGTGCCGACCTACGACGACGACGTGCTCAAGGTCGGCGCCGTGCGCATGGACGGCGGCGGCGACAGCGGCAGCGGCGCCGGCAGCGAGTGGATCGGCGACCGCCAGTTCCACGAAGCGGTGCAGTCGATGTACCGTTATAACAAGACCGGCGCGGACTTCTTCCGCCGCAAGCTCAACATCGGCTACAACAAGGCCACCCAGTACGTCGAGCAGCTCGCCGACCTCGGCTGGCTCGGTCCGCAGAAGGGCACCGCCTCGCGCGAGATCCTGCGCAGCTGGGACGAGTGGATCGAGACGCTCAAGGAGAACGGCGTGACCTGGGACGAGGAGGACGAGCTGTACCACAATCCGGTGGAGTTGCGGCAGTAGGCGGCGAGTCGGGAGTTACGCGTCTCGCGTCTCGCGTCTCGCAACTCGCGTCTCGCGTCTCGCGTCTCTGCGGTGGTCAGTCCCCGCCACCCAGCGTCTCCTGCAACGGATCTCCCGTGGCCAGCGCCACCAGCGCGCACGCCTCGACCACGCGCAGCCCGCGCGCGCGGGCCGCGGAAAGCAGCGGCTCGCCGTCCGCGCCGGGATTCAGCCACAGCACCTGTGGGCGGCAGGCGACGATCTCGTCGAGCATGCCCAGGCCAGTCTCTGGGTTGACGTACATGCAGACCAGGTCGGGGCGGCCGGGCAGCCCGGCCAGCGCACGGAATCCGGGCAGGCCGTCGATGCTATGACCGGCAGGGTGTACCGGCCACACCGTGTAGCCGCGCGCGCGGAAGCGGCGCACCGCGAGATTGCTGGGGCGCTCGGCATTGGTCGAGGCGCCGACGATGGCGACGCTGGGCATGGGCATCCGCTCCTCCGCCCATCATCGCTCTGGACCAGACATCGCCAGCGAGACCCGGATCGACCCTGGCCAGCGGCCGAAAACCCGGCACACCTGGGGACATGCGCGCCGAGGCCGACTACCTGACCGAGCTCCTGCGCTGGCTCGGCGAGGGCGTATCCTTCCCAGGTCGCGTGCGCCTGTTCGCCGACCAGCGCGTCGCCGGCGCCCTGCCGCCGCGGCTCGCCGTGCTGCGCGAGTGGCCGCAGGCGAATGGCGCCAGCG
>JACDGQ010000751.1 GCA_013821615.1 Planctomycetota bacterium | reverse complement strand
GCATCGGCTACGTCGCGGCGCACGCCCAGGGCCTGGCGCCCGCGGTCGCGCGCCAGCTCGAGCTCGCCAAGCGCCGTCTCGCCGAGGCCGGCGCCACCCTGGTGCCGGTCGAACTGAAGCACGAGCGCTACGCCATCGCGGTCTACTACGTGCTCGCCACCGGCGAGGCCTCATCGAACCTCTCGCGCTTCGACGGCGTGCGCTTCGGCCACCGCACCGCCAACCCCGAGTCGCTGCACGCGCTCTACGCGCAGAGCCGCGCCGAGGGCTTCGGCCGCGAGGCCAAGCGCCGCATCATGCTCGGCACCTACGTGCTCTCGACCGGCTACTACGACGCCTATTACCGCAAGGCCCAGGCGGTGCGGCGCCTGATCCTGCAGGACTACGAGCACGCCTTCACGCAGTGCGACGCGCTGCTCGGCCCGGTCAGTCCGACCACCGCCTTCCGCCTCGGCGAGAAGCTCAGCGATCCGCTGCAGATGTACCTGTCCGACATCTTCACCATCGCCACCAACCTCGCCGGCGTGCCGGCGATCTCGGTGCCGTTCGGCGCCGATGATGCCGGCCTGCCGATCGGCATGCAGCTCCAGGCCGCACAGTGGGCGGACGCCGGGCTGCTGCGCATCGCCGCGGGCCTGGAAGTCCTCGGCCGCGCTTGACCGTGCGCATCGTCGTGCTCGACAGCCACGCGGCCGACCAGGGCGCGCTGCGCTGGGACGCGCTCGCCGCCCTCGGCGAGCTCGAACTCCACCCCCACACCGCGGCGCACCAGCTCGCCCAGCGGCTCGCCGGTGCCGACGCGGCGCTGACCAACCGCACGCACATCGACGCCGCAGCGTTCGCCGCAGCGCCGCACCTGAGCTACCTGGGCGTCCTCGCCACCGGCACCAACGTCGTCGACCTCGCCGCGGCGCGCGCGCACGGCGTGGTGGTGACCAACGCGCCTGGTTACAGCACGGCATCAGTCGCGCAGGTGGCCTTCGCGCTGATCCTCGAACTGACCCTGGACGTCAGCGGCCACGGCCGCCTGGCACGCTCGGGCGCGTGGGCGCGCGGCCAGGACTTCTCGATCTTCACCCGCCCCATCCACGAACTCGCGGGGCGCTGCCTGGTGGTGGTCGGAATGGGCGCGATCGGCAGCGCGGTGGCGCGCATCGCGCGCGCCTTCGACATGCGCGTCATCGCCGCCCGCCTGCCCGGCGCGACCACCGCCGGACGCGTGCCGCTGGCCGAGGCCCTGCCCGAGGCCGACGTGGTCAGCCTGCACTGCCCGTTGACGCCGGCGACCCACCACCTCATCGACGCCGCCTTCCTCGCCGCGCTGAAGCCCGGCGCGCTGCTCATCAATACCGCCCGCGGCGCGCTCTGCGACGACGCGGCGGTGGTCGCAGCGCTGGCCAGCGGGCGGCTCGGCGGCCTCGGCACCGACGTCCTGCCGATCGAGCCACCCATCGGTTCGCACCCCTTCCTCGACCCCGCCGCGCCCTGGGCCGGCCGCATCGCGGTGACCACCCACATCGGCTGGGGCACGGTCGAGGCGCGCACCCGGCTGATCGCCCAGGTGACCGAGAATCTCGCGGCTTTTCTGCGCGGGGAGCGGCTCAATCGCGTGGAGTAGGTGGCCTTGCGCTAAATGCCTTGAGACTGAGAGACTTCTTTGACGCAGAGTGCGCAGAGCTGAACGCCTCAAGGCCGCAGAGGAATACTGAAGAGGGAAATGCGCTCCATTCCTGTGTGGTCAGTACGGCCAGGGGCATGTCCGGCAGTCCTCTGCGGCCTTGAGCCGTCCACCTCTGCGGATTCTGCGTTGAAATCAATCCCCTGTGGTCTGCTTGCGCGCATCATCTTGCGGCGCGCGAGCACGAGGTAAACGGTCTCCCCTCAGGGCACCTTCTGGCGCGGCGGCAGGCCCGGGCGCTTGTAAGGCGGACCGCCCCCGGGCGCACCCATGCCGGGCGGGACCGGGGGCTTGCCCAGCTTGACCTGGGTGGGGGCCGTCGGCGGTTTCGGCGTCGGCGCGGCCTTCGGTACGTTGCTGGTGACCGGGGCGGGGGTGTTGACGGCGAGGCCGCCGCTGGCGAGGTCTCCGGAGCCGATCGGAAAGACCTGCTCGACGCCGGCGGGGTCGGCGAAGCGCGCCTGGTTGCCGTTCTCGATCGCGATCAGCTTCCAGCCGCCGACGCTTTCGCCGACGCCGATGGTCGACACCGCGGTATCGCCGGCGCCGCGCACCATCAGCACCTCCTTGCCGTCGGGCGCGAGCAGGCC
>JACDGQ010000750.1 GCA_013821615.1 Planctomycetota bacterium | reverse complement strand
CCCATGCTCTGAGCGCGGCCGCTCCCGCAGGTGGCTGCGCCGCTCACCCCGCCGGCTTCTCCGCGCCCTTGGACACCACCACCTGCGCCGCGCGCACCAGCTGCTCCTTGAGGCGGTAGCCTGCGCGGTGCACCTGGACGATGGTGCCGCGCGGCAGATCGGAGTCCTGCTCGGCGATGGCCTCGTGCACGGCGGGGTCGAAGAGGCCCTCGCAGGGGATGGTCTCGATGCCCGCGTTGGCGAGCACCGACTGCAGGCTGGTCTGGATCATGCTCACGCCCTGCGCGAACAGGGCGAAGGACTCGGGGTTGGCCGAAGCGAGGGCGCGGCCCAGATTGTCGAGCTCGCCCAGGATCGGCTTCACGAAGCGCACCACGCCGCGCGTGCCGGCCTCATCGGCCTCCTTGCGCAGGCGCTTGCGCACGTTGTCGAATTCGGCCTGCGAGCGCGCGCAGCGCTCCTTCCACTCGGCGGCCTCGCGCTTGAGCGCGGCAAATTCCGCGGCGGAGATGACCATGTCCTCGGCGGAGGCGTCGGCCTCCGGGGCGTTGGACTGGTCCTGATCCTGGGCCGCATCCTGCGGCTCGTTCTCGGGGGCGGGTTTCGGTTCGGGAGTGGGCATGGCTGATCCTTGACGCTGCGGGAAGATCCAGGGGAAGCGGCGCTTCTTACTCAAACAACGCCTTCATCTTGTCGAAGAATCCTTTGTGCTCGGCGCTGCGCTCCTCGATCTCGCCGAGCTCCTTGAGCAGCTCCTTCTGGCGATCGGTGGTGCGCTTGGGCACGGTCACCTGGACGACGACGATCTGATCGCCGCGGTGGCCGCGCTCGTCCGGGATGCCCAGGCCGCGCATGCGCAGCAGGTCGCCCGGCTGGGTGCCGGCGGGGACCTTGAGCTTGGCGGCGCCCTCCAGGGTCGGCACCTCGAGTTCGGCGCCGAGCGCGGCCTGGCCGTAGGTGACCGGGATCTTGCACACCACGTCCTGCTCGTGGCGCTCGAAGAACTGGTCGGCGGCGACCTTGACGTAGACATAGAGGTCGCCGCGCGGGCCGCCGTCGCGGCCGGGCTCGCCTTCGCCGCCGACGCGCAGGCGGCTGCCGTCCTCGATGCCGGCGGGGATCTTGAGCTTGATGGTAACCTTCTTGGGCTTGGCGCCCTGGCCGCTGCACGTGCCGCAGGGATCGGCGATGCTCTTGCCCGCGCCGCGGCACTGAGGGCAGGTGGTCTGCATGACGAAGAAGCCCTGGCCCTGGCGCACCACGCCCTGGCCGCCGCACAGCCGGCAGGTGGTCGCCTTGGTGCCGGGCTTGGCACCGCTGCCGTTGCAGGTCTCGCACGGCTCGTTGCGCTTGAGGTCGATGGTCTTGGTGGTGCCCTTGACCGCCTCGCGGAAGGTGATCTCGATGCCGAGCTTGAGGCTGGCGCCCTGGTTGCGCTCGCTGCGGCCGCCACCGCCGCCGCCGAAGAACTGATCGAAGATCGAGCCGCCGCCGAAGACGTCGCCGAAAGCGGCGAAGATGTCCTCCATCGAGTTGAAGCCGCCGCCGGCGTGGCCCATGCCTTCGACCCCGGCGTGGCCGTGCTGGTCGTAGCGCGCACGCTTCTGCTCGTCGGAAAGGACCTCGTAGGCCTCGGCGGCCTCCTTGAACTTGCCCTCGGCCTCCTTGTCGCCCGGATTGCGGTCCGGGTGGTGCTTCATCGCCAGCTTGCGATAGGCCTTCTTGATGTCATCCGTACTGGCGCCCTTGGCCAGGCCGAGGACCTCGTAATAATCACGCTTGGTGGTCGCCATTGGGGTCTCGCGGGTCACTCTGACGCAGCAGGCTGGCTTTCTAGCACATCCTGGGCCACAAGCCTGGCCACATGCACGGTCACACGCTCGGGCCGCAAAGCAGCCACGTAAGCGCCTCTCAGGGCTTGGCTGGTGCCGGCGTGGCCGGCGGAACGGGGGGCGCGGCCGGACCGGCCCGACCCGGGTCGAGCTTCGGCTCGTCGAGCAGCAGACGCGACAGTCCGGTGAGCTTGGCATTGGCGGCGACCAGGCGCTTGCCGAGTGGCTTGCGCTGCTCGACCGGGATGCCCTGGAGCTTGGCGCTGGCCGCCACGAAGGTCTCGCCGGCCTTCAAGGGCTGCTTCTGATCGAGGTAGGTCTGCGCCTCGAGGAGCAGGATCTCGGCCTCGGCCAGGGTGTTCTCGGCCTCGGGATCGGGGCGCAGCCGGGCGTCGGCCTCGCGCTGGAGAATGGCGTCGGCGGCCGCGCCGGCGCGG
>JACDGQ010000749.1 GCA_013821615.1 Planctomycetota bacterium | reverse complement strand
CGCCCTGCCTGCGCCACTGGCCATCGTCAGCCCCGGCAACGGCAGCATCCTCGCCGCCGACGGCGAGGGCGCCGCGCAACCGCGCCTCGCGCTGACCTGCAGCGGCGCCCACGGCGCGGTGTGGTGGTTCGCCGACGGCGACCTGCTCGGTCAGGCCCCCGCCGACCAGCCCTGCTGGTGGCTCGCCCCCGGCGGCCGCCACGACCTGCGCGTGGTCGACGCCTCCGGCCGCGCCGCGAGCGTGCGCATCCTGGTGCGGTGAGCCTGGCGTAGCGCGTTTGGATGACTGGGATTTTAACCGCCAAGACGCCAAGGCGCCAAGCGGACAGCCAAGGGAGAGCCGACAGGAAACCATGAGGGGCATCGGCAAGAGGTCAAAACAGATGAAGGAGTCGGCGGCTGGAAGTCCGGGTGCTCCTCATCGCATGCCGTGCTCTGCCTCCTTCCGGTCTTGGCATCTTGGCGTCTTGGCGGTTGAAATCCCCGTGGTTCAGCTCTGCTCCCTGATCGAGAAGCCACCAAAGGCAGCACCCCGCCGGAAGTCCGGCGGGGTGCTGGGATGACGCGCGCACAGGCCGCGGTCGCAGGCGGATGACTTACTTCTCGACGTCGGCGCCGCTGCTCTTCCAGCCCGCGATGCCCTCGCGGAAGTGCTTGATGTTGGTGTAGCCGAGCTTGGCCGCCGCCTCGGCGCCGCCATGCCAGGCGCCGCACTGCGGACCGCCGCAGTACGCCACGATCAGCGCGCCCTTGTCGGCGGGCAGGGTCTTGGCGAGGTCAGCCTCCTTGGCGTCGAAGTCGATGGCGCCGGGGATGTGGCCGGCCTTGTAGGATTCGGAGCCATTGACGTCGAGCAGCACCACCTGCTTGGCGGCGATGGCGGCGGCGAGGTCCTTCTGGCTGATGTCGGCGAACTCCGCGCCGAAGGCGGTGAACGAGCAGGAGACCGCGAAGAGCATGGCGAAGAGCAGGGACTTCATGGGTGGTTCCTTCCTGGGCGGGCCAGGTGCGGGGTTGGAAAGGGAGACGAGGTGTTAAGAGGTATGGATTCCGGGGACCGTTCAACCCTCTGCGGCCGTGGCCTTCCGCAGAGTGCAGGGCTTTGCGCCCAAGATGCATGCAGGATCGTTGACCGACCTGTCGGCGTTTCCGCTGACCGACCACCTTCTATTCTACGACGCTCATGGGCGATCTGTTGGAGACTGGTGGAGATAGCCTCCTTCCGCGCTCCAAACCCTTGTCAGCACATCAGCGAAGCGTCGCGGTCACGCGCACCGTTGCCGGATCGGCGGTCAACCCATCGTGTGCGACCAGCGTGACGGGCAGCTCCTGGGCAACCCCTGGTTCGACGCTGGCACGCAGGGTCACATAGGCGCCAAGGTCGGTTTCCGGATGCAGGGTGCGCAGCACGTTCAGGGGCCCGCGGATGGTCAGTGCGACCTGCGCCTGGCTGATTTCGAACTGGAAGCGCCCGAGCACGTCGCGCGGCGCCATGATCTGCACCGGCAGGCTGACCACCTGCTTGCCGCCCTCGGCCGGGCGCAAGGTGACGGTCGCGACCACTGGCTCCATGACCTCGATGCCGGTCTCGAGCGGGGTCAGTTCGAGGCGTTCCTCGCGCATGGTCGCCAGCGCCTTGTCGATGTCGCCCAGGGCGATGGGCTTGAAGAGGATGCGCTGGCCGTGCTCGCGTGCGGACTGGAGCAGGGTGTGCGCGCCGCGCACCTTGACGCGCGTGCGGCTGAGTGCGATCGCGGCCTCGATGCCCTCGGGCACGCCGAGCAGCTGCGGGATCTCGACCGGCACCTCGTCCTGGTCGACGCGGTCGAAGGCGACGGTGATCTCCTTGACGCCGTCCGGGTCGACGCGCTCGATGCGGAAGTCCTCGTCCAGGCCAAGCAGGCGGTTGGTGATCGGGAAGCTCTGCCGACCTTTGCCCAGGGAATCGGCGGCGATCACCAGGCGGGGCACCGCCAGGTCGCTGCGCAGCACGTGCAGCATGCCTTCCGGGAGGTTGACGAAGACGGTGAACTGGGCCGGCTCGACGGTGGCCACGCGGTAGTCCTCGGGCAGGGACTGCACCGCCGCGGGGGTGACGCGCACCAACAGTGGGCGCACGATGCGCACCTGGCCATTGGTGTAGATCCACAGCGCGATGGCGATCACCAGCGCCACCAGCTTGAGTTCCCAGTGTTCGCGCAGGAAGCTCATGGCGCGCGCTCGCCGCCGGCGATGGCGGGGGTATGCGCCGGGGCCGTGGCGTCAGCCGCTGGCGGCGCCACCGCGGC
>JACDGQ010000748.1 GCA_013821615.1 Planctomycetota bacterium | reverse complement strand
GGCCTGGGCCGCCGCCACGGTCGCGGCCACCTGGTGCGCGCAGTCCTGGAATCGGGCGCCATCGCCGCGCGCGCCGCGCTGGCCGCGCTCGCGGATCTCAAGCACGCCCCTGACGAGATCCTCGCGGCCGGCCCCGGCTCGGGCAACACCCTGTGGTGCCAGATCCTGGCCGACGCCCTCGACCGGCCGATCCACGCCGTGACCACGCCCGAGAGCGCGGCCACCGGCGCGGCGATCCTGGCGGGTTCGGCGGTCGGATTGTACAAAACCGTGCAGGAAGCCTGCGCCAAGATGGTCCGTTCCGCCGTCACCTACCAGCCGCGCAAGGCCGCCACCGAGGTCTACCTGGCGCTGGCCCCGACCGTGGCGCGCCTGCCCGCCGCGGTCGCCGGCGCGCTGTCTGACCCGGTGCCCCCGACGGCGGCGCTCGAGGCCAACGCATGAGCCTCGCCCGCGGCCCGTTGCTCGCCCTGCACACCATCTTCGCGACCCTGGTGGTGATCGCGCTGCTGCTCCATCTCGGCGAGCGCGAGCGCGAGGTCGCCAAGGTGCGCGGCGTCGCCACCCAGGAGCATGCCGAGACCGTGCGCAGCGAGCAGGACATCGCCCAGCAGAAAGCCCTGCTCGACGGCTTGGCGAACAAGGATCCCTACGTGGTCGAGCTGCTCGTGCGCGACAAGCTCCAATTCACCGGTCCGGGCGAGATCACGCCGCCGCCACTGCCCGCCGTTGACAAGGCCCCGGCACGTCGTTAACAAGTCACTCCCGTTTTTGACGGGAGATCAGTCGTCAGCGTGGCAGTCCGGGTCTTCATCCCGCCGGACCGCCACCACCAGATCGGGGCGTAGCTCAGCTTGGCTAGAGCGTTGCGTTCGGGACGCAGAGGTCGCAGGTTCAAATCCTGTCGCCCCGACCAGAAGAATATCGGCTTCACGACGACTCCGGCGCATGACCTGCGCCGGAGTCGTCTTTGTTGCAGAAGCCGGCCATGGCCGTGCATGCGGTCTCACGGCAGCCTTGAATCCCCTGCAATTGCGAGGTACGACCATAACGTGGCAACGACTTCCAGATCGTTCAGGTGCACACGCCGGACCAGACCCGACAGCGGCAATTGCAACCCAGGGTTGACGATCCGTGCGCGGCTGGGACAGTCGCCATCGTCCTCCGTGCCCGCCGGGCGGGTCGCGGGGATGAAGGCTTTCCCTGGTGACCTTCCTTCCCATGCGGGTGTAGCTCAATGGTAGAGCGTCGGCTTCCCAAGCCGAACACGGGGGTTCGATTCCCCTCACCCGCTCCATATTCCTGGCGCGGCCTGGACTGAGATGCCGCTCTACGAGATTCCCGTCGTCATCCCGTACCGGCTCGACCGCGATCCTTCCGCGGCGCTTTACGGACTTCAGGTCAACACCATCGCCAGCAAAGCGGTCGCCGCGATTGCGGTTGCCCAGATGCTGGCCCAGGCGCTGGCCCGCCTGCACCATCCCGGCCGCACCAGCACGGTGCTGATCGAGCGCGCCAAGGCCGGCGCCACCGGCCGCATGATCGATGGGCCATACGCCTACGTGATGGGCCACGGCAATCACATCCACCACCTCGCCTTCCCGCGCCGCATCGACCACCACGGGCGCAATCCACTCGGCGAGGCGTTCGATGGGCTGGATCCGGCCAAGCTCCACGGCCTGGTGCTGGACTGCGCGAACATGCAGTACATCAACTCGACCGGACTGGCCGCCCTGGCCGCACACAGCGACCGCCTGCGCATCCACCTGTTCCGCATCGGCGAGCCGCTGCGCAAGGTCTTCGACCTGGTCGGACTGACGCACCTGATGCAGTTCCACGACAGCATGCAGCTGGCGTTGGAGGCGCTGGTCGCACGCAGCAGGTAGTGGGGAGGTCCGGAAGTCCGGGAGTCCGGAAGTCCGGAAGTCTCGTAGGACCTGGTCATGACGCGACCATGAGTCTGGACCTCCCGCGCTCGCCCTACGTGCCGGAACACGAGACTCCCGGACTCCCGGACTTCCGGACCTCCGGACTTCCGGACCCGTCAGATGCGCTCGACCTCGCCGTCCTGGCCGAGCGCCGCGAGCATGCGCCCGCGCGCGACCTTGAGCGACGGCGTGAGCAGGCCGTTCTCGACGCTCGGCCGCTCGCGCAGCAGGAAGGCCGCGCCGATGCGTTCGTAGGGGATGGTGCGGGTGGCGTTGACCGCAGCCAGGGCGCGGCGCGCGGGTGCGGCCCCGGCCGGGCAATCGAGCACCGCGACCAGCTCGCGCGCCACGCCCACCACCG